>JBFHFG010000057.1:0-10020 GCA_041583815.1 Halovulum sp. | reverse complement strand
GCCTCGTTCCAGGCCAGGATGAAGTTGAGCAGCATCGTCGAAGCGATACCCGGCACTGCCATCGGGGTAAGAATATACACGATCTCTTCGGTTAGACCGGCCCCGTCCATCCGCCCGGCTTCAAGGATCTCGCCCGGGATCTCCTTGAAGTAGGTGTAAAGCATCCAGACGATGATCGGGAGGTTCATCAGCATCAGTACGATGACCAGGCCAATCCGGGTGTCCAGCAGCCCGAACTGGATGAAGATCAGATAGATCGGATAAAGGACGCCAACCGCCGGAAGCATCTTGGTGGACAGCATCCACAGCAGGATGTCCTTGGTCTTCTTCGACGGGACGAATGCCATCGACCATGCGGCCGGGATTGCCACGATCAGGCCAAGGATGGTGGAGCCCCCGGCGATGATGATCGAGTTCCACAGGAACCGGGCATAGTTCGACCGCTCTAGCACCGTCTCGTAGTTTTCCAGCGTCCAATCGAACGCGAAGAAGACGGGCGGATCGGCGACGGCGACAGCCTCGGTCTTGAAACTGGTCAGGATCGTCCAGAGTATCGGAAAGAAGATCAGCAGGCCCACCGCCCATGCGGCGGCGGTATTGATGATCTTGCGCTGTTTGGTGACGGCCCGTGCCATGTGTCAGATCCTCACGCGTCCAGGTTCTTGCCAACGATGCGCATCAGGAAGATGGCGACGATATTGGCCAGAATGATTGCATAGACACCGCCCGCAGAGCCCAGGCCGACGTTCTGGCTTTCCAGCACGCGCTGGAAGATCAGGTAGGTCAACGTGCGGGAGCCGAATGCGCCGCCGGTGGTCACGAAGATCTCGGCGAAGATCGACAGCAGGAAGATCGTCTCGATCAGGATAACGATGGTGATGGCCCGGCCGAGGTGCGGCATCACGATATAGAAAAACCGCGATAGTACCGGCGCACCGTCCATTTCGGCGGCTTCCAACTGTTCGCCATCGAGCGACTGGATCGCCGTCAGCAGGATCAGCGTCGCGAAGGGCAGCCATTGCCAACTGACGATCAGGACCAGCGAGAACATCGAAGCGTCGCTAAGCCACTCTACCGGGGCTGCGCCGAAGAACTTCCACAGATGGGCGAAAAGACCGTTGACCGGGTCCATGAACATGTTCTTCCAGACCAGCGCAGAAACCGTCGGCATAACGAAGAACGGGGCGATGACCAGGATACACACAATCCCCTGCCCCCACATTGCCTGGTTCAGAAGAATGCCCAGCAGGACGCCAAATATCACGGTGATCAGCAACGTGCCCCCGACAATGATCAGGGTGGCCTGGACGCTCGGCCAGAAGGCTGACGAGGTCACGAAGCGGACGTAGTTGTCGAAACCTGTCCAGCCCAGATCTCCGCCGCGCAGCGGCAGGTACCGCTTGAACGAGAAGTAGAGCGTCATCAGGAGCGGCACCAGCATCCAGCCCAGAAGCAGGACGACAGCAGGTGCCAACATCATGCGTGCCGCGGATCGGGAATGCTGAGTCGCCATGAAAAGGCCCCTCTTTGGGTCGCGCAGGTCAAGAATGAACGCGGATTATAACGAGAACCACTGCCAGGGCAGCGGGATCGGGGGGCGAGCAGGCCGCCCCCCGCGCAGTCTGATCAGTAGCCTGCGGCTTCCATTTCTTCGGCGGTGATCATCTGGGCCTTCTCAAGCGCCTCGTCGGCACCCTGCTGGCCAGCAACCGCTGCCGAGAATTCCTGGGCGACCTGGCCTGCGATACCCGCGAATTCCGGGATCGCGGCGAACTGGACGCCAACATATGGAACCGGCTCGACCGTCGGGTTGTTCGGGTCAGCCGTCATGATGCTGTCAAGCGTCACCTGGGCAAACGGAACCTTCTGGTACTCGGGGTTCTCGTACAGCGACGTCCGCGTGCCCGGGGGAACGTTGGCCCAGCCCTCTTTCTCGGCGACCAGTTCGATATAGCCCTTGCCAGTAGCCCATTCGATGAACTGCTTCGCAGCGGCTTCGTTCTGTGTGCCGGCCGGGATGGCAAGTGCCCACGCCCACAGCCAGTTGCCGTTCTTGTCGACGCCTTCCTTGTGCGGCGCCAGGGCAAAACCAACCTTGTCGGCCACAACCGACTCGTTCGGGTCGGTCAGCTTCGACGCGGCGACGGTCGCATCGATCCACATGCCGCATTTGCCTTGGTTGAACAGGGTCAGGTTCTCGTTGAAGCTGTTACCCGAAGCTCCCGGAGGACCGGCCTGCTCCATGAGGTCGAGGTAGAAGGTCAATGCTTCCTTCCACTCCGGCGAGTCGAACTGGGGTTTCCAATCCTCGTCGAACCAGCGCGCGCCGAAGGAGTTGGCCATCGAGGTAATGAAGGCCATGTTGTCGCCCCAGCCCGCCTTACCGCGCAGACAGGCGCCATAAATCTCGTTGTCCTTGTCGGTCATCGCGATGGCAGCTTCGCGGATGAACTCCCAGGTCGGAGATTCGGGCATCTCGAGCCCGGCGGCTTCCATCAGGTCGGTGCGATAGAAGGTCATCGACGACTCCCCGTAGAAGGGGGCAGCGTACATCGTGCCTTCGTAGGACAGGCCATTGCGCATCGCCGGCAGGATGTCGTCGATGGCATAATCGTCCGACAGGTCGTCCAGCGGCACCAGCCAGTCATTGGCCGCCCAGATCGGGGCTTCGTACATGCCTATGGTCATGATGTCGAACTGACCACCCTTGGTGGCGATGTCCTGGGTAACGCGCTGACGCAGCACGTTTTCCTCGAGCGTTACCCACTCGACCTCGTGACCGGTCATTTCGGTGAACTCACCGGTCAGGCCCTGCATCCGGATCATATCGCCGTTGTTCACGGTGGCGATGGTGATCGTCTCGGCGGATGCACCAGCCGAAAGCGCAGCAAGGGCGCACGCGCCCCAAAGTGCGCGGGTATAAGGTTTCATGCTTTCCTCCCATATGAGCATTTTCTCATCTTACGGGTAATTGCTCACAAAAAGGTGCATCTTGTCAAGTATTTTCCACGCCCCGGACAGCCGGGCCGTGGTCATCCAGATGGCAATCTGCGGTCAGTCGGGGGTGTTCAGAAGCGCCTCGGCGCTGGGCTCATCGGTGATCAGCCCGTTGATAAGATTTCCGTTTATCGCGGCGCGCATGGCGGCCACCTTATGGCTGCCGGCGGCAATCGCGACCGACTGCCGATCCGGCGCCGGATCGAGGCGAACGCCGGCAACCCGCGTGTTGGCACCAACGGTCAGGTAGGTCCCCGATTCGTCATAGGCCCAACCGGCGATCTCGCCCACCGCTCCGGCCTGCTGCATCTCGGCCAGTTCGATTGGGGTCACGAACCCGTCCTTCAGCAGTGGCGGATCGTTCTCCATCTCGCCGATGCCGACAAAGGTCACGTCCGCGGTCTGCGCCAGTTTCCGGGTTCGCGCGACCGGCGGAAAAGAATGGAAGGTCTCGCGCTCTTCGGGGGTCGCGGCGATCACAGGCAGTGGCATCGGATAGTGCGGCGCGCGCACCTTGTCCGCGATGCGCATGATCACGTCGAAATACGAGGCCGAGCCGTCGGGCGCGATATTCCCATTCAGCGAGACGATCTTGTGATGTGGGCAATCCAGGCTGCGCAGTTCCTCGATCGCGGCGCGCAGGGTGCGACCGGTGCCCATGGCAAAGACCGTCGGCTCGGGCACCGAGAACATGCGCTCAAGTTCCGACGCGGCGACCGGCGCGATCGCCCGCACCGGATCGGCCCCCTGCCCCAGGCCCAGCGCAACGCGACACAGGCGCAGGCCGAACCGCCGGATCAAGGCGGCCTCGAGTTCCAGGCAGCGCGCCACACGATGCTCCAGCCGGACATGGACAAGCCCTTCGGCCATGGCCCGCGACACAAGCCGCTGGGCGCGTTGGCGCGAAATCCCCATCTCGCGCGCAATCTGGTCCTGAGTCTGCCCCCCGATGTAATAAAGCCATGCGGCGCGAGCTGCCTGATCCAGCGGCGTCGGATCGAGATCCTGGTGTTTGGGCTGTTTCATTGCGTCGCGTCCGCCTTTCTCAAGTCCGGGCGAATCTGGAAGAAATCGGCGAAAGAGGCAAATCGGCGGTTGGCGCCCTCGTCCCGACCGAAGTCTTCACGCAAGCCATCAAGGTGCGCGCCGCCGGTGAAATGCCAGACTTCCATCCCCGCAGCACGGGCCGCCCGAATGCCGTTTACGCTGTCTTCGATCACCAGCGAATTCTCGGGCGCGATACCCATTTTGCCCGCCGCGCGCAGGAAAAGATCGGGGGCGGGTTTGCCCCGTGCAACCTCGGAAGCCGTGGTGACGCGGTCCGCGAAGACCTTGTCCAACCCGACGATCTGCAGGGACCGGCGGACGCGTGGCGCACTGGAGCTGGTCGCCAGGCAAAACGGTACGGACAGATCATGCAGGACCTCGGCCACGCCGGGCATAATGCGCAACTCGCGCTCGAACTCGGCCAGCAGGCGCTCCCGGTAGGTTGCCTCAAAATCCGCGGGAAGGTCGACGCCGAACTCCGCCCGAATGGTCGCAAGGACAACCGGATAGCTGCGGCCAAGGAAATGCCGGGCGACGTAGTCGGTATCGATGCCGATTCCGCGCGCCGACATCTCGGACACCAGCATCCGGGCGCTGATCACCTCGCTGTCGATCAGCACCCCATCGCAATCAAAGATGACCAGCTCGGTCGCGGGCATTGTTTCAGTCCTATTGAAGGGCACGTCAGCCGCGGTCGGTCGATTTGGTCGCACCGGTCCCACGCAGGAAATCGAAATCGCACCCGTCGGTCGCGGGCAGCACCCGGTCGCGGTAAAGCATGCGATAGCCCCGTTCCGGCCGCTCGTCAGTGCAATCCGCCGGAGCCCGGTTTTCGGCGCGGCGGGCCAATTCCTCGGGCGGGACCAGCAGATCCAGGGACTTGTCCTTTTCCGAAAGACGAATGCGATCGCCATCGCGCACCAGCGCCAGCGGACCACCCAGGTCGGCCTCGGGGGTGACGTGAAGTACGATCGTACCGAAGGCCGTGCCGCTCATCCGGGCGTCCGAGATGCGCACCATGTCCTTCACGCCCTGCCGCGCCAGTTTGCGGGGAATCGGAAGATAACCGGCCTCGGGCATGCCCGAGGGGCTTCGCGGTCCGGCATTCTGCAACACCAGGATATCATCCGGCGTCACGTCCAGATCAGGATCGTCGATGCGCGCTGCAAGATCCGCAAGCGAGGTGAACACGACCGCCCTGCCCTCGTGCTCCAGCAAGGCGGGGGTCGCGGCCGCGCGCTTCAGGATAGCGCCATCGGGTGCGAGCGACCCTTTCAGCGCAATCAGACCGCCCCGGGCATCGACGGGATCGGTCCTTGGGTGGATGACCCGTCGGTCAACGGGGTCCGCAAGAGGCGCCGCCAGCCGATCCCGCAGTGTCTGTCCGCTGACCGAGGTGGCGTCGAGGTTCAGTTGCCCGCCCAGTTCGCGCAGCACGCCGTCGAGGCCGCCTGCTACGTGGAAATCTTCCATGTAGCCGTCCCCGACGGGTTTCAGGTCTACAAGGACCGGCGTTTCGTCGGACAGAGCGTTGAATCGGTCCAGGTCCAGATCGATGCCGATCCGGCCCGCAATGGCCGCTAGGTGAACCACGGCATTGGTCGAGCCGGACACCGCAAGCAGCACGCGCGCAGCGTTCTCGATCGCGGCAGGGGTGATCACCTGGCTTGGGCGCGGTCCATCCCCCAGCGCCATCTGCGCCACCAACTCCCCGGTTTCTTCGGCATTGCGCAGGCGATCCGCGTGGACGGCGGGGATTGCCGCGGAACCGGGCAGGATCATCCCCATCGTCTCGGCCAGCAGCGCCATGGTAGACGCGGTGCCCATCACTGCGCAGGTGCCGGCGGTAACCGCCAGCCGGCCCTCGACCTGGTCAATTTCCTCGCCGTCGACCTCGCCCGCACGGTAGCGGGCCCAGAACCGGCGGCAGTCGGTGCAGGCGCCCAGCCGCTCGCCCCTGTGGCGACCGGTCATCATCGGGCCTGCGACGACCATCGCGGCAGGCTTGTCCGCCGAAAGCGCCCCCATCAGCAGCGCCGGTACGGTCTTGTCGCAACCTCCCATCAGAACAACGGCGTCCATCGGCTGCGCGCGGATCATCTCTTCCACGGCCATGGCCATCAGGTTTCGGTAGACCATCGAAGTCGGGCTGAGAAACACCTCGCCCAGCGAGATCACCGGGAAAGGTACGGGCAGCGCGCCCGCGGCGAGAACGCCGCGCTTCACAGCCTCGAGCACCTCGGGGAAATGCCGGTGGCAGTTGTTGAAACCGCTATCGGTGGTGCAGATGCCGACGATGGGCTTGTCCAGCGACTTGCCGGTGTAGCCCATCGAGCGTGCGAACGAGCGGCGCAGGTAGCGCGCGAAGGCGGGATCGCCATAGTTCGTCAGCCCGGCCTCAAGTCCCTTTCGCCGTTCCGACATGGCGCCACCTCCGTAAATTTTATTTCACTGGGCGCGAAGAAACGCGAACCGTCCACGCGTGGCAAGCCCCCTTTGACTGCCGGACGCTAGCGGCCGCGCGTGCCCGCCAAGGCAAGGCGCAGCTGTTTCTCGGCCTCGAGGATGACGAAGAACACCACGCCGACCGCCAGAACCAGGGTACCTTCGAACAGCGGCACCGGGGCAGTACCCAGCATGGTTTGTAGCGGCGAAAGATAGGTCATCGCCAACTGCGCAAGCACGACTGTTACCACGCATCCCCAGATCACCGGCGTCCCGCGCAACGCCTGCCACGTCAGCGAGGTGCCATAGATGTTCCGAATAAAGAACAGGTGGAAAATTTCAAGCACAACCAGCATGTTGACCGCTAGTGTTCGTGCCAGTTCCAGCGAATGGCCCCGTTCCAGCGCATAGGTGTGAATGCCGAACACCGCGGCCACGAACAGCCCCGAGACAAGGGCGATCTGCCAGACCAGTGCGCCGGTCAGCAGCGGTTCGGAGCGCGGACGCGGAGGGCGGGCCATCGTGTCAGCCTCGGTCGGCTCGAACGCCAGCGCCAGGCCAAGGGTAATGCCGGTGACAAGATTGATCCACAGGATCTGTACGGCGGTCACCGGCAAGGCCAGGCCCAGGAAAAGCGCGATGATGATCGTGACCGCCTCGCCCGCGCTGGTCGGGATCTCGAAGCTGATGACCTTTCGCAGGTTGTCATAAACCGTCCGCCCCTCGCGCACCGCCTCGACAATCGATGCGAAGTTGTCGTCGGCCAGCACCAGCACGGCGGCCTCTTTCGCGGCCTCGCTACCCTTTCGGCCCATAGCGATGCCGGCATCGGCGCGCTTCAATGCCGGTGCGTCGTTCACACCATCGCCCGTCATTGCCACAGTCAGCCCGTCAGCCTGCAACGCCGTGACCAGGCGCAGTTTGTGCTCGGGGCTGGTGCGCGCGAAGATGTCTGCCGTACGCACCGCAAGTGCGAGGTCGGCGTCGCTCATCCGCTCGAGGTCCGCGCCGGTCAGGACCCTGTCGGGGTTCTGCAGCCCGATCTGGCGGCCGATTGCCGCGGCCGTGCCCGCATGATCGCCGGTGACCATCTTCACCCGGATACCGGCCCCGCGGCATTCCGCGATAGCGCGCAACGCCTCTGTGCGCGGCGGGTCGATCAGGCCGACCAGGCCCAGCAACACCATTTCCCCCTCAAGGTCCGCCGGGTCGAGCATGGCCGTAGCGTCATCCACCGGCCGGACAGCCAATGCCAGAACGCGCTGCCCGCGCGCGGCGATCGCCTCAGTCCGGCGCTGCCAGGCGGTTTCGTCCAACGGATGTTCCTGTCCGTCGGCGGTGCGTTGCGCCCTGCACATCGACAGGATGCGTTCGGGGGCGCCTTTCGCGTGTATCCAAGCGCCGCCGTCAGGGGCGTGGTGAAGGACGGCCATGTACCGGCGCTCGGCATCGAAGGGCAGGACCGCAGCCCGAAGCCAATCCGCGCCGGGACGGTCTTCACCCGGCAGGATCTTGGCGGCCAGCGCCAGCAGCGCGCCCTCCATCGGGTCGCCGGTCACGGCCCAGCCAGTGTCGCGCGACTGAAGGGTCGCGTCGTTGCACAGGGCAGCGGCGCGCGCGATCGCAGCAAGCGCGCCGTCTACCGCTAAATCGATCTCGGCGCCATCGACCTGCACGCGACCTTCGGGGGCATAGCCCGCGCCAGTGACCTCGTATTCCTCTTGCGCGGTCGCGACCGTGGTCACGGTCATCTCGTTCCGCGTCAGGGTTCCGGTCTTGTCGGTACAGATCACCGAAACCGCGCCCAGCGTTTCGATCGCAGGCATCCGCCGCACGATGGCATTCCGCCCGGCCATGGCCTGCACACCCACCGCAAGGGTGATCGTCAAGACAGCGGGCAGACCTTCCGGGATCGCGGCAACCGACAGGCCCACCACGGTCATGAACAGGTCCGAAAACGGCATCTGGCCGATGTAATATCCATAGACCAGCAGGACCCCAGCGATCAGCAGGATCAGCACGGTCAGCCATCGTGCGAACTTGTCCATTTGCTGCAGCAGGGGCGTGGTCAGGATCTCGACCGCTTCAACCAGGCCGCTGATGCGCCCGATCTCCGACCGGGGTCCGGTGGCCACGACCACTCCGCGACCAGTGCCGCCCGTGACCATCGTACCGCCGAAGGCCATGCAGGTCCTGTCGCCGACGACCAGGTCTGCCTGCACCGGGTCGACATCCTTTCCCACCGGGCCGGATTCCCCGGTCAGCAGCGCCTCGTCGATCTGCAGACCGTTCGCCAGAAGCAGACGGACGTCGGCAGGAACCTTTTCTCCTGCATCGAGCAGGACGATATCGCCCGGAACGACCGCTGCACCGGGGATGATCTTCGGGCGGTCGTCCCTCAGGACCCTTGCCCGGGGCGCCAGAAGTTGGCGGATCGCGGCCATCGCCTGCTCTGCGCGACCTTCCTGGATGAAGCCGATGATAGCGTTTGCAAACACGACTGCCAGGATCACGCCGGTATCGACCATGTGGCCCAGCCCCGCAGTGATGATGGACGAGCCGAGCAGCACATAGATCAGAATATTGTTGAACTGCGCCAAAAGCCGCCGCAACGGTCCACGGTGGTGCCGCGTCGGCAGGCGGTTCGGTCCGACGCGGACCAGGCGCGCATCCGCCTGGTCCGAAGTCAGCCCCTTCTCGGTCGTGTCCAGCGCTGCCAGAAGATCGGGTGCGGGTCGGGAATGGGGCGCGTCCACCGCGAAAGGCGGCGGTTCAGACATATCCGGTTCGCCCGTATTCCTTTCGGGCACGTTGCCCCCTTCCGACCACCGTTGAGGTATCTTTCGGAAGCTATGGCGCCCCGTCGCGCCGGGCCTTGATCCCGGTCAAGTTCCGGGGTCAGCCGAAGGCCTGGATGCCAGTCTGCGCCCGCCCCAGGATCAGCGCGTGGATGTCGTGCGTCCCCTCATAGGTGTTGACCGTTTCCAGGTTCTGGGCGTGACGCATCACCTGGTATTCGACCTGGATGCCGTTGCCGCCATGCATGTCGCGTGCCATGCGCGCAATGTCCAACGCCTTGCCACAGTTGTTCCGTTTGATCAGCGAGATCATCTCCGGGGCGAACCGGTTCTCGTCCATCAGCCGCCCAACGCGCAGCGCCGCTTGTAGGCCCAGCGCGATCTCGGTCTGCATGTCGGCCAGTTTCTTCTGGTAAAGTTGCGTTGCCGCCAACGGCCGGTTGAACTGCTTGCGCTCGAGTCCATAGCGCAGTGCGCGGGTCCAGCAATCCTCGGCCGCGCCCATCACGCCCCAGCTGATGCCATAGCGCGCGCGGTTGAGGCAGCCAAACGGGCCCTTGAGGCCCTGAACTTCGGGCAGGAGCGCGTCTTCGCCGACTTCGACCTCGTCCATGACGATCATGCCGGTGGTCGATGCGCGAAGGCTGATCTTGCCCTTGATCTTGGGGGCGGAGAGGCCCTTCATGCCCTTTTCGAGGATGAAGCCGCGTATGCCGCCGCCATGCGCCTCGCT
>JBFHFG010000056.1:0-10042 GCA_041583815.1 Halovulum sp. | reverse complement strand
GCGCCAGGCTGACCATGCCGCCATAGCCGCCCAGGAACATCAGGCTCAGCCCGATCATGCCAAGGATGAAGGTCCAGCCGAAGATTTGGAACAGCACGAAGTCGCTTGCGAAGACCGGCATGATCAGCAGCAGGATCGCCAGCAGCCAGTAAGCGCCGGGAATGCGCTGCATCCAGCGGGGAAAACCCGCGGTCTCGGCCTCTTCGCGGCTGCGCACTGTGGTCAGGTCGGCCACGGCTCAGGCCCTCCCCATCAGGCCGTGCGGGCGGAAGGCCAGCACGACGACCATGATCAGGAAGGTCAGCACCACGGCATAGGTCGGGAAGTAGACAGAGCCGAACTGCTCGGCCAGGCCGATCAGCAGCGCACCCAGTGCGGCCCCGGGGATCGAGCCCATGCCGCCGACGATGACCACCACCAGCGAGGCCAGAAGAAAGCGGATATCCTCACCCGGGGCGATCGACTGGAACGTGCCGCCAACGACACCCGCGACACCGGCCAGCCCCGCGCCGAAAGCAAAGACACCCGCAAAGATCAACTGGATGCGCGCGCCGGTTGCCGAAAGCATGTCGCGGTCGTCGACGCCCGCGCGCACCAGCATGCCGATCCGCGTCCGGTTCAACAGCAGCCACATGCCGACACCGACTGCAATCGAGGCAGCGAAGATGACCAGGCGCACCATCGGGTACTTCAGGAAGATCAGCTCGCCCGAACTGCGCTTGGTGCCGGTGATCAGGAACGTGTCCATCGGCCCCGACAGCCATTCCGGCGCAGCGATGTTGTAGAAATCTCCGCCCGCAAACCACAGCAGCAGGTCTGCCAGCACGATCGAGATGCCGATCGTCACCAGCGTCTGCCGCAACTCCTGCCCCTCCATCCGGCGGAACACGAAGATCTGCATCAACACGCCGATGGCTGCCGTCACGATGAAGGCGGCGGGAAACGCCAGCAGCCAGGAGCCGCTCCAGACCGCGACCGCGTATCCGGTGTATCCGCCGATCAGGTAAAGCGACCCATGCGCCATGTTCACGTTGCGCATCAGCCCGAAGATCAAGGTGAAGCCGCTGGCGACCAGGAAATACAGTCCACCAAGCGTGATCCCGTTGAACAGGGCGTTCAGGAAGATCTTCTTGCGGCCAATCGCATCCTCCAGCCACTCGGGCCAGATGGCGAAGATGAGCCACAGAATGATCGCTACCGCCAGCACGATGATCGCGGCCCACCAGGGATGGCGTTCGGCAAAGGCTCTCATGCGCGGCGCCCGCTGGTAGAGCGGGACCGGCCGCACGGGCGGTTCCGGGTCATTGCGTTTCCTCCTGGGGCGGCCTTGTCGTGGACGCCCGCGTTATTTCTCAGGAGGTTACGTGCCCGGCTTGCCCCAGTCCGTACCCGAAAGTATCGCCGGGTTTCCGGTTATCGGAAAAGCGTCATTGCCCTATCGAGACCCGCCGGTATTCGGTGGGCGCGATCCCGACATTGGACGAGAAGAAACGCGTGAAGCTGGCCTGGGAGGAGAAACCCAGGTCATAGCCGATGTCGGTCACAGACTTGATCGTCGTGATCAGGTCCTCGATTGCCTGCTCGGTCCGTAGCGTGTTCAGGTATATGCAGGGCGTGACCCCCATCTGCCGCTTGAACAGTTTGAAGAAATGCGGGCGCGACAGGCCGACATCGCGGGCATAATCCTCCATGTCGATGTCCTCGCTCAGGCGTTCCTTGAACAGGCGCAGGGACCGGCGGACGCGGTAATCGCTGAAATGCAGCCCGACGCTGGCATGGCTCTGATCGGTGCAGTGCTGCCAAGACTGGTCGAAAGAGGTGCGCGTGATGTCCAGCAGGAACGCTTCGTAGTCGGTCATGCCGTCATCCTGAAGCATCAGCTGAGTCAGCCGCTGTACCATTGCCGACAGGCGGTCGGTCATGCGGATCACCGGCTGGCCGAAGCGCATGGCGTATTGCGCCGACGAGCTGTTCTCGAGGAACCACATCGGCTTGATGTAAAGCACCAGGCAAAGGCTGGGCGCCCCGCGCGAGGGCAGAAAGCTGTGTGGTTCCCACGGGCTTACGGCGGCGGCGCATTGTTCGGTGCATCTGACCGGGAAATCACGCACACGCACTGTCGCATGTGCGCCGCCTACGTAGAAAACCAGGTGACCTTCCCGGTGCGCGTGAGTGACGAACGGACGGTCCAGTTGATATAGTGCCGCACGGCCGAAGCTACCGTGGCACACGGTAAGCGCATTACTCATGTCGTCCTCCCTGTGCCGCGAGCCTGTTTTAAGTCGGCTCATTTATCGGCGTATACATTTTGCGAGCGAAGTTTCCGGATTGGCAAGGTGCGGGCCCAACAAAAGAGACTTTGGGTAACATCACCGACCACTCGGTTATCCCGGGCAGTGGGATGTCGCGGGCTCAGTAGACGCTGCGCATGAGCGTCAGGAACGTGTCGGCGTTCACCCCCGCCCGCAGTGTCGCCATGTTCGACGTCTCTGCTGTGTTCCTTGCCGCGCGTTCCAGGTCGGAAGGACTGATATCCAGGTCGGACAGACGCGGCGGCAAGGGAACGGGATCGAGGAACCGCGCGACCAGAACGTGCAGCGGCGTCCGATCGTCCGCGCGCAGTATCTGCCGCAGCGTCGCCTCCTTCCCGGCCAACCCGCCTTCGACAAGGGACATCGCGCCCGGCAATGTCAGCCGCAGGACCGAGCCTTCGTCCAGTGCGCGGCCCCGCGCGCGGGTCAGCGCATCGGCTAGGGTCTGGGCCGTTCCCCTGCCCTTTTGAAGAGCCAGCATTCCGTTCAGATCCGCCGCCATCAACTCCCGCCGCGTGTCCAGCGTATCGCCCTGTAGAAGTGCGGGAAGGTTGGCGACCACGCGCGCCAGCCCATCGGCGGCAATACCGTCCGCGGGCGGATTGAACGCGTTCGAGAGATAGGCTTCCAGCGTTCGCGCAAGGGCGCAGACCGCGGCGCTGACGCTTTTCTGCAGGTCGGCGCCCAGCGTCACGGTTGGATCGCAGAACAGGACGTCGGGGGGCGCCTTCGCAAGGTCGGCCCCCTGCACGGTCGTTTCGCGTTCGCTCGGGGCACAGCGTGGGCTTGGCAGCCCATCGGCGCCGGGCACGGCGAAGAAATCCGCCCGCCACCGCTCAGACGGCGTGTTTGCAGCACGGCCGCGACGACTGATGGCGATCCGCGCGCGGGCCTTGCGCGTCAGCTCTATCGCGCGTCGGGACCCGACAGCGAGGATGACGTCCGCGCGGTGCGCTTCATATTGCGTGGCAATTCGGTCCGCCTCGTCCGGATCGTCGGCACCGGCGGACAGTTCCAGCAGGGCCGCGTTGGTTCGCCGGGGAAGACCTTCGAGGATGCGGTCCTCCAGCTCTGATCCTGCCAGGCTGGTTTCCGCGACGATCAGCGGGCGGCGATGCCCGTTGGATTCCAGTTCGGAGCGCAACGCTTCCTCCAGCACGCCATCGGCAAAATGCACGCGCGAGGAGTAGGTGATCAAAGTCATGGCGGCGTGGCGACCCGGAATTTGGTGGACGGCCCGCGGCGACATGTGTGCCGCGGGCCGATGGCATCATTCGTAGGACGTCTTGCACTCGGGAATGTCGCGGCTGGGCAGGCCGATGGCGTCGAACGCTTCCTTGCTCAGGCCCAGCGTCTGGTTCACATCGTGCACCATGCTGACCAGTTGGGTGGCCAGCGTTCCGTCATCCAGTTCAACGACTTCCGAGACGAAGTTCGTGCCGACCGCCTGCCGGTTCTCGTCCAGCGTGATCGTGCCATTCGGCGCTTGCAGTTCCAGCGTGGTCAGGCACTCGCGGAACGCAGACTGCCCGTCGGACAGGTCGCCTTCGACGGAATCCAGGCACTGCAATGCGGCCTGCGTGGCGTTGTAATAGCCGGTTCCCAGCAAGGACGGGATCGGGAAACGTTCTTCGGGGGGGAACGTGTCCTGATAGGCCTTCACATAGGTCTGCCACGCTTCGTCATCCCAGGTATCGGCCTGCGGACCGGACGAGGGTACGCCGATCAGCGCCTCCTTGGCGGTGCCTTTCGAATTCAGCACCGTACCATCCACCATGATCGACCCGCCGATCAGGTTCGCCTCGCCGCCAGCCTGCTTGTACTGGTTCAGGAAGTTGACCGCGTCGCCGCCGCCAAGGCCCAGGTAGATCGCATCGACGTCGTCCGGCAGGGCAGCGATGATCGAGCCGAAGTCCTTGGTGCCCAGCGGCACCCAGAAACGGTCCGTCACCTCGCCACCGGCCTGGCAATAGTCGATGACCAGCCCGAAGACCTGCGTGTAGACGAACGAGTAATCCTCGCCCACGGTCGCGATCGTCTCGTAACCCTTCTCGTTGTAGATGTAGTCGCCCAGCCCCACGGACCATTGCGCGCCGTCGGTGTTGAAACGGAAGAAGTTGTCGGACGGATCGACATAGGTGGTTTCCATTGCGCCCGAGGCGCCGTTGATGAACGTCACACCGGGCTGCGTCTTGGAATAGTCGCGGATCGCAATCCCTTCCGAACCCGAAAGCGGGCCGATGACGATATCCACGCCATCCTGCTCGACCAGCTTGCGCGCGCCGCGCACCGCGCTGTCCGGGCTGGTGTCGGTCGAGACGATGATCGTTTCGATCTCGCGCCCGCCAGCCATGTTTTCCGCCTGGGCCAATGCGGTCTTCAGGCCGCGCACGCCATCTTCGCCAAGGGCGGTATAGGTACCTTCAAGGGTTGCCAGAACACCGATCTTCACGGGCTCAGCCATGGCTCCCCCCGCGGTCAACACCACCAGTGCGGTGGTCGCGAGCATCGCGTTTCTCATGTCGTCCTCCCAACATATTATCCGTGCACCGAGCACGGTTTTCGGTGGCGTCGAGAATGCATTGGTCGAGGATTGCTGCTGATCTCGCAGAGTTCCCCGGCATAGCGTGCGGTATGATTTTTTTTGTTCCGCTTCTCGGAAGTCGGGCCTGTGTTGCGCCGCTGAACCCGACCTCGGGGCCCCGCCCTCCTTCCAGGGGTGGCCCCGCCAGCCACGCTATCGACAGATCGAGCCCCGCGCCCCGCGAAGCCCCGAGAATTCGGTCGGGACCGGGAACGTTTTCCAGCCTGCTGCATCAAAGGGGCGTGTGTCGGACACCCGGCACGGTCTGGAAAAGGATATCGACATGATCAAACTGCTCGCATTCGGAACCGCGATTGTCGCGGCCGGCGTGTCCGGCGCTATTGCCCACGACGAGGAGATGCTGCGCCAGGCGCCTCCGGGTGCGCCCTGGGTGCAGGTCAGCGATGTGTTGCCCCTGCCCGAGTTCATCCCCGGCCTTGGCACGTTGTTCGTGAACCCGGACACACTGCCCGCCGGGCCGTTTCTGGCCTATGACCGTGACGGCGCGCTTTCGGCCACGGTCTACATGACCCCGCTCCAAGAACTGCAGAACGGCACGTCCTATGACGGGCTGGGGATTGGCGCACACGAGGTTTCGGGCGTCGACATCTACTTCAACGCCGGACATCCGGGCGTTGAGGCCCCCCACGCCCATGTGGTGCTGTATCACGACGAGGACGCCAAGCGGCGGTTGGCGGAATGAGCCTGTCACGCCGCCGGATGCTGGCATTGGGGGGCGGTCTTTGCGCCGCCCTCTCGCTGCCGCGCCGCCCACTCGCAGCACCGGTCGAGGTCATTGAAATGCGCGGCACCGCGCGGGGCGAACAGATCTGGTTCGCCCCGGTCGGTCTTGCCATCGCGCCCGGCACGACCCTGCGATTCATCAACGCGGACCCGGGCAACAGCCATACCGCCACCGCGTATCACCCGGCGAATTTCGACCGGCCGCGCCGGATTCCCGCGCGTGCCGAGCCTTGGGACAGCGGTTTCCTGCTTCCGGGCGACAGCTTCGAGGTGACGCTCCGGGTGCCGGGGGTCTATGATTACTACTGCATCCCGCACGAACACGCGGGCATGGCCGGCCGGATCGTTGTCGGAACGCCGCAGGCTTCCGGCTTTGTGGGGTCGGTCGAACCGGGCGACGACCTGCCCCCCGAGGTCGCTGCCATCCTGCCGCCGGTCGACGCGATCCTTGCCCGTGGCCGGATTGAGGGAGAGGACAGATGACAGCCGTCGCACTCCAGACCGGGCATCGCGCCGACGACAGTGAAGCCGACCTTGTCGCCGCCGCACGGCATGGCGACGAGGTCGCGATCCGCGAGTTGATCCGCCGGCTGAACCCGCGCCTTTTCCGTGTCGCACGGGGCATCGTGCCCAGCGACGCCGAGGCCGAGGACGTGGTGCAGGAAACCTACCTTGCCGCCTTTACCCGGCTTGACCGGTTCGAGGGGCGGGCGCGGTTTTCGACATGGATCACCCGGATCGCCATCAATGCCGCCCGGATGCACCTGCGTCGCGCGCGCCCTGTTGAGGACTACGACACCGTGACCGAGGATCGGAACCGCCAGATCGTCGCCTTCCCTGGCGGCCAGCCCGAAGCCGCCGACAGCGCGCTCGGGCGTGCCCAGATCCGCGTGCTGCTCGAACAGGCAATCGCCGGGCTGCCACCGGACCTGCGCCTGCCGTTCCTTATGCACGAAGTCGAAGGAATGCGGCTAAGCGAGATCGCGCAGGACCTTTCGATCAACCAGGTCACGCTGCGCACCCGCATGTTCCGCGCGCGCCGCCAGTTGCGCGCGGCGTTGGCGGATCATGTGGCGGGCGGGTTCGACACGGTCTTTCCGTTCGATGGCGCCCGCTGCGCCCGAATGGCCGACCGCGTCATCGAACGGCTGCAGGCCCGGCGCCCTTGGGGGCCGTAGCACGCGTGCCAAGGTCACGCTCGCCTGACGTCGCTTGCACGGTTCCCAACGGAAAACAGTGGCGCGGGCCTCGCCAATCCGGATCGATGCGTGCAGAACGGTGTCGGGCAGATCATGCCGCACGGGCCTGATCGGTGCGGTCTTGCGAAGGGGGTGTTTGATGGCAAAGGTCGTTCTTCTCGGGGTGAAAGGTGGGCCCGCGATCCGTCCGGGTTCTTCCATGCCGACCTCGCACCTGCTGCAGATGGCCGGGGCGAATATCCTGATCGACACGGGGCTTGGCGTATCCTCCGGTGTCATCTCGCAGGGCGTCGGCCTGCACCAGATCGACATGATCTACATCACCCACATGCACTCGGATCACTACCTGGAGCTTGGCCCGCTTGTGCACACGGCATGGACCGCTGGTCTGAAGAAGAACATCACCGTCGTGGGGCCGTCGGGCCTGAACGCCTATTTCGAGGGGTTCTGGGCCTCCATGCGCGACGATATCGAATTGCGGATCGAGGACGAGGGGCGTCCGGATGTGCGCAAGATGGTCGACCTTGTGCTTTTGGCGCAGGGCGACGTCCACTCCGTCCGGGGCGTGTCGGTCTCGGCGCTTCGCAACGAACATCCCCCGTTGACCGAAAGCTATGCCCTGCGGTTCGAGGCAGAGGGAAAATCCATCGTGTTCTCGGGCGATACCGCGTTCCTTGATGCGATGATCCCGTTCGCCGAAGGGGCCGATGTTCTGGTGCACGAGGCCATGCTGATGGACGGCGTGGACGCGCTATGTGCACGGGTCGGAAACGGCGATGACCGGCTTAAGACGCACCTGTTGCGAAGCCACTGCCCCGCCGCCCGAACCGGCACCATCGCGCGCGAGGCCGGTGTGCGCATCCTTGCCCTCAATCACCTGATTCCGAACGACGACCCGGACTTTACCACCGGGGATTGGACCGCCGAGGTCGCCACGGAATGGGATGGCGATGTCCGTGTCGGGCACGACGGGATGGTGATCGACATCTGACGGATGGGTGGTGACGGGGGAGGTACAAGTCTTTGCCTCCGCTCGCCATCCATTCCGGCAAACGCCCTTGAGTTGAGCGCTTGCCGGGCGCGCCGGTGGTCACTTTGTAAGCAATCTTTATGAAATTATTGCGAAAAACCATCCTTTAGTATGTACACTAAAGCCTTTGGTGTTTACCTGCGGCCAAGAGTATGCATACCCCTTGAGTTGTATCTGGTACCTGAGTGTGTTTGCGCCTCAACCCAATTCCCAGGTTCGGATCAATGCCTTTCCACACTGCACGAGCGCCCGGCGTGCGACGCGCTGGTCACGGAACCCCCCGGTTCTTGCGGCAGCCGCGCCCGATCCGCGTACCCATCGTGCTACGCCCGGACTGGGCCGACAGTATCGCGAATCACGGGGACGGAGCACCCTATGATCCCGCCAATCCGACGCGCCGGATTTCCCGTTCCCACGCCGGCGGGCTGACCCTTCACGCACAAGCAGAGTCGGGTCGGATCGGCGTCGACCTCGTGGCCCTCGATGACCTGCAGGCCAACGACTGCGAAGCACTGGTTTCTCTGACACGCCCAAGGGCGACGCCCGAAGCGTTGGGGATCCGCTCGCGCCGGACGCTGGGCATCTGGTGGGCGGCGACCGAAGCGGCCGCGAAAGCTTGGCGCGGCGGCCTTCCGGCGCTGATTGGCCGGTTTCAGATCATGCTGACGCGCTCGACGCGTGCTGTATTGGTGTGGAAGGACGATGCGTTGCCCGCCCTCACGTTCCATCGGCTTGTGCTTCGCGACGGCCTTGTCGGCATGCTTGCCGGCGACGGCGCGTGCGCGAACCTGTCGATGATCGCGTTCCCCAGACATCCCGCTGTGCGTCACAGCTGATACGCCCCCCACAAGACGGAAGGATGCCCAATGCCGTTGGAGGACACCTTTGCAACGCGTCCCGACAGGATCTGCCATCCGGCAAACGCCGCCCAGAACGGGATCTGGCTTGCCGAGCAGCTGAGTCCCGAAGGGTATCTCTTCAACCTCGCGGAATACCTGTCGCTAGAGGGAGAGCTGGACGCGGCATTGTTCCTGATGTCCCTGCGTTGGCTGGCCAATGAACTCGAGGCGCCCCGAACCGGCATCGTCGCGCACGAGGAGGGCTTGCAGGTCGAGATCGCACCGGATTTCGAAGACGAGATCCCACTGATCGACTTCTCTGATCGGGCTGACCCCATGGCCGCCGCGACGACGTGGATGAAGGCCGATCTGAAAGACCACCGCCGGGGCCTGTGGCGCGTCGCGCTGATCCGCCTGAACGACCATCACCACCTGTGGTACCACTGCGCCCACCACGTACTGCTTGACGGGTATTCCGGGGGACTCGTTGCGCGCCGCTGCGCGGAAATCTACTCGGCGCTGCTGCGACAGGACGCGCCGCCGCCCTCGGGGCTTTTGTCGGCGGATGTGCTGCTGACCGCGGAACAGGGCTATCGCGGCAGCCGGCGTGCCGAACGCGACCGCGCGTACTGGACCGGGAAACTGTCGGGCCTTCCGGATCCGGTGACACTGTCGGCGGGCGGTACGCGCAGCGGCGGCGTGATAAACGCAAGCCGGCGGTTGAGCGTGGAAGACAGCGACAAGCTGCGCGATCTTGCCACCCGGGCGGGCACGTCCCTGCCGCAGGTCATGGTTTCGGCTTATGCGGGCTATGTTCACCGGATGACGGGGGCCGACGAGTTGGTACTGGCCATGCCGGTCTTGGGTAGATTGTCGCGAACCGCGCGGGCGGTGCCGATGATGGCTGCGAACGCTGTCGCGCTGCGCTTCGATTTCTCGGGCGAGATCAGCTTTCTGGACCTGATCCGCCAGGGCGGTCAGACCATGATGGGTGCGCTTCGCCATCAGACGTACCGTTTCGAGCAGGTCCGCCACGACCTGGGCCTGACGCGCGCAGATCAGCAGGTCGCCCGGATCGCCGTCAATTTCGAGCCGTTCGATTATGCGTTGAAATTCGGTTCGATCACGGCAGAGGTGACGAACCTGTCGAATGGCTCGGTGGACGATCTTACGGCTTTCATTTTCGATCGCGGGGACGGACAGGGTCTGACCCTGACGCTCAATGCAAATCCGGGCCTGTACACCTCGTCCGAGGTCGCTTGCCACCTTGAGCGTTTGCACCTCTTTCTGCGCGAGATGCTGGCGAATCCGAACGGGGCGGTCCGCGCTGCGGC
>JBFHFG010000055.1:0-10186 GCA_041583815.1 Halovulum sp. | reverse complement strand
CCCAACGAATGCGACAACTGCGGTGAGCTGAAGCGCCCGCACCACGTCTGCCCGGCCTGCGGCCACTATGCAGAGCGTGAAGTCATCGCCGTTGCCGACGAGATCGAGCTGGACGAAGACGCCGCGTAAGCCGGATCGGCCCAGCGCATGACAGACAGCAGCCCCGATTCAAGCGACCGCTCGACGGTCATCTCCATCGATGCGATGGGCGGCGAACGGGGCCTGTCGGCTGTCATCGGCGGGATGGCAAAGTCGGCGGACAAGAACCCCGACATCCGCTTCATCCTGCACGGTCCCGAAGCCGAGTTGGCGCCGCTTTTGCAGCGCCAACCCGCGTTGAAGGACCGCACCGAAGTCCGCCACGTCGACAAGACCGTCTCGATGGAAGACAAACCGTCGCGCGTCTTGCGCAACGGCAAGGGCACCAGCATGTGGAACGCCCTTGAGACTGTCGCCAAGGGCGAGGCCACCGTGGCCGTCAGCTGCGGCAACACCGGCGCGCTGATGGCGCTGTCGATGCTTGCGCTGCGCAAGGCGCCCGGCGTGGACCGCCCTGCCATCGCAGTGATGTGGCCGTCCCGCAATCCCTCAGGATACAATGTGGTTCTGGACGTCGGCGCCGATATCCGCGCCGATGCCCGCGACCTGTTGAACTATGCGATCATGGGCGCCGCCTATGCCCGAAACGGTCTGGCGATCACGCGACCGCGCGTCGGCCTGCTGAACGTCGGCACCGAAGAGCACAAGGGCCGGTCGCAATTGCACGAGGCCGCCCAGCTGATCGAAGCCGCCGCCCCCGGTAGCGATTTCGAGTACGTGGGCTATGTCGAAGGGTCGGACATCAGCGGCGAGAAGGTCGACCTGATCGTCACCGATGGGTTCACCGGCAACGTCGCGTTGAAAACCGCCGAAGGCACCGCGATGCAGGTCCGAGACCTGCTGCAGGAAGCGTTCCGCTATTCACCGCTCAGCCGTATCGGCGCACTGTTCGCGCTGACCTCGCTGCGGCGGCTGTCCAAGCGCATCGACCCGCGCCGTGTGAACGGCGGCGTGTTCCTGGGCTTGAACGGGACGGTGGTGAAATCGCACGGATCGGCGGATGCCACCGGCATCTCTGCCGCGATCAAACTGGCGTTCATCCTTGCGCAGAACGGCTTTGCCGAAAAGCTCGCGCGCAGAGTTGCATCCGGTGCGGGACCAACGCAGATTACATCCAAACAAGAAGAAGCAGAGGCCAGTTGAGCATGGGCGTCAGGCGCGCTGTAGCCGTCGGGTGCGGGCACTACCTGCCCGAGCGCGTCGTTGAGAATGCAGAGTTCGAGAAGATCGTCGATACTACTGACGAATGGATTCGCAGCCGTTCCGGAATCGAACGGCGGCATTTCGCGGCGGAAGACCAGAAAACCTCGGACCTGGCAATTGCTGCCGCGCGCATGGCGCTGGACGATGCCGGGCTGGAGGGCAGCGACATCGATGCGGTGGTGCTAGCCACCGCCACCCCCGACCAGACCTTCCCGTCGACCGCGACGCGCGTGCAGGCCGCGCTAGAGATGGGCGAAGGATTCGCCTTCGACGTGCAAGCCGTCTGCGCGGGCTTTGTCTTTGCGGTATCCAATGCCTCGGCGATGATCGCCTCGGGTCAGGCGAACCGCGTCATGGTGATCGGCGCCGAGACGTTCAGCCGGATCCTGGACTGGAACGACCGCACCACCTGCGTGCTGTTCGGTGACGGTGCCGGCGCGCTGATCCTCGAAGCGCAGGAAGGCGAAGGCACCCCCGAGGATCGGGGCGTCCTGTCGACGATCCTGCGGTCGGACGGGCGCTACAACGACCTGCTGTTCGTGGACGGCGGCGTATCGACCACCGGAACCGCCGGGCATCTACGGATGCAGGGGCGCGAGGTGTTCAAGCACGCCGTCTCGAAGCTGGCCGTGGCCGGAGAGGAAGCACTGGAAGCCGCCGGCCTGGGCGTCGATGACGTCGACTGGGTGGTGCCGCACCAGGCCAACCTGCGCATCATCAAGGCCACTGCCGCGAAGATCGGCGTGCCCATGCAGAAGATCGTTGTAACGGTCCAGGACCACGGCAACACATCGGCCGCGTCGATCCCGCTGGCGCTGTCTGTGGCGAACCAGCAGGGTCGGTTCAGAAAGGGCGATCTTCTGCTGATGGAAGCGATCGGCGGGGGCCTGACATGGGGCGCCGCGACACTTCGGTGGTAGGTATCGGACTCCGCCTGAATTTGGCCAGCCAACCCCCTGATATTGACTCGCTTTTGCGAATCCAACTAACGTCGCGCGCACCGGGCGAAAATCGGGAGCGCGACGATGAGTGAATCCACGCTGACGCGAATGGATCTGGCCGAGGCGGTGTTTCGCGAGGTCGGGCTGTCCCGCAACGAATCGGCCGACTTGGTCGAATCGGTGCTTCAGCACGTGTCCGACGCTCTTGCCCGGGGCGAAAGCGTGAAGATCTCGTCCTTCGGTACGTTCAACGTCCGCACCAAATCGGCGCGTATGGGCCGCAACCCGAAGACCGGCGAAGAGGTTCCGATCTCGCCCCGCCGTGTTCTGACGTTCCGACCCTCTCACCTGATGAAGGAACGGGTCGACGCGGGCAACAAGCGCTGACGCCCGGACAAGTAGACGGTGGCACGAAAATCCCCTGACGCTTTTCGCACGATCAGCGAAGTGGCCGAGATCCTTGAAATCCCGGCGCATGTGCTGCGATTCTGGGAAAGCCGCTTCACACAGATCAAGCCCGTCAAACGCGGTGGCGGTCGACGTTATTACCGTCCGCAGGACATCGACCTGCTGCGCGGCATCCGGGATCTGCTCTACGACGACGGCATGACCATCAAGGGCGTGCAGAAGATCCTGCGCGAGCGGGGCGTCAAGCACGTAACCGAACTGGGTCGGCTGGACCCGACGCAGGATCCTATCCAACAAGGCCCTGCCCTGCGCCCCGATCCGCCGTTGCGACGCCCGGCCGGGGCATCGGCCTCTGATCCCGTGGCGCCTTCGAACGACAAGGCCGCTCCGGTCGAAACCGTCGAAACCGATACCGTGCCCGAAGCACCATTCTGGGCGGAGCCCGAGGACGACGGCGACATGGGTCTACCCGAGGAACCAAAGCAGCCTTCGAAGGTCGCGCGTGCTGCCCTGGATACCGACACCAGAATCACGCCAGAACCGCAGCCGAAGATGTCAGCGCCCGTACCGGAAGAGCCACACGCCGACACGGGCCTGCCATTGCGCAGCTTTCCTGAAGCCACCCTGCCCCGGCCCGGTAGCCAGCCGCGCGCCGTTACGCAGGTCGATCTGTTCAGCCATGCCGAGAAACGCGACCGCCGTCCGTTCCCGCCGGATCCCGCGCGCGCGGCCCGGACCGAGGACATGCGCCGGATACTCGGCAAGCTGGAAGCACTTCGCGAAAAAATGGCAGCCGGACTGCGCTGATGCGTCTTGCAGCCGCCGTTGAGCGCGGTATAAGTGCGCCTCGTCGGGCTATAGCGCAGTCTGGTAGCGCGTTCGTCTGGGGGACGAAAGGTCGTGAGTTCGAATCTCGCTAGCCCGACCATCCCATTCCAAGGCGTCGGGGTTAACCGCCCCGACGCCTTTTTCACATCCAATCCGGGACGGGACCGCCAATGATCCAGCAGACCGGCCAAGGGGTCCTTGCAGACCACCAGATCAACGCGATGATCGACAGCGGCGCCATCACTCTGGACCGCCCTGCCGACCCCGATCAGGTTCAACCCGCCAGCCTGGACCTGCGCCTGGGCCAGAAGGCCTGGCGCGTGCGGGCGTCGTTCCTGCCGGGCGCGGGTGCAACCCTGGCCGAGCGCCTTGACCAGTTCGCCATGCACGAGATCGACCTCGGTCCCGGCGCGGTGCTGGAAAAGGGCTGCGTCTATCTTGTGCCGCTGATGGAGCGGCTTTCGCTTCCCGACGACGTGACCGCGGTGGCGAACGCCAAGTCCTCGACAGGGCGGCTGGACCTGTTCACGCGGCTTATCACCGACCGCGGAACCGAGTTCGACCGCATCGACGCAGGGTACGACGGCCCGCTTTACGCCGAGATTTCCCCGCGCAGCTTCTCGGTCCTTGCGCGGCCCGGACTTCGGCTAAACCAGATCAGGTTCCGGCGCGGCCGCGCGGAACTGGATGACGCGGCATTGCGTGCACTGCATGCCCAAAAGCAGTTGGTGGACGGCCCGGCGCATATCGACAACGGGCTGGGCTTTTCCGTCGATCTGGTTCCGCGCAACGGCGGCATCGTCGGCTATCGCGCCAAGCCGCACACCGGCCTGATCGACCTGGACCGAATCGGGCACTATGCCATCGACGATTTCTGGGAGCCGGTTCACGCCGGCGACGGACGCATCATCCTCGACCCCGGCGCATTCTACATCCTTGTCAGCCGCGAGGCCGTTCACGTACCCCCCGATTGCGCCGCCGAGATGGCCCCCTACCTTGCGATGGTCGGCGAGTTCCGCGTGCACTACGCCGGGTTCTTCGACCCAGGCTTCGGCCATGCGGCGGCAGGCGGGCACGGCTCGCGCGGGGTGCTAGAGGTGCGATGCCACGAAGCGCCCTTCGCGCTGGAGCATGGGCAGATCGTTGGGCGGCTTGTCTATGAGCAGATGGCCGAGCGGCCCGAGCGGTTGTATGGCGCCGATCTGAAATCGAACTACCAAGGCCAGGGCCTGAAGCTGTCGAAGCATTTCCGGGACCGCTGAGGCCCCTAAGCGTCATTCGAACATGTCGTCCTGATCGTCGGGGTCTTCCTCGTCCCCGGCATCGTCCGGATCGTCGTTTCCCCGCATGCTGCCCGGCATCGGTCGGCTGTCCAGCAGGCCCGCCTCGCGCAGTTCCTTGATCCCGGGCAAGTCCTTGGCGCTTTCCAGCCCGAAGTGATCCAGAAACTCAGGCGTCACGGTAAAAGTGACCGGCCGGCCCGGCGTCTGGCGACGGCGGCCCAACCGGATCCATTCCAGCTCCAGCAGCAGGTCGATTGTTCCGCGCGAAACCGATACGCCGCGGATCTCTTCGATCTCGGCGCGGGTGACGGGCTGGTGATAGGCGATGATGGCCAATGTCTCGATGGCGGCACGCGACAACTTGCGCGTCTCTTCAGTTTCGCGGCTCATCAGGAAGCCAAGGTCCGGCGCAGTCCGGAAGGCGAATGCGTCACCGATCTTGACCAGACGTACGCCGCGTCCGTCATAGCGTTTGCGCAGGTATTCTATCGCCTCTTGCGGGGCGGATCCCTGCGGCATGCGATCGGCAATTTCCCGTATCGTCTGCGGCTTCTGCGCGGCGAACAGGATCGCCTCGACCATCCGTTCCTGCTCGGCCATCGGCGGAGCCTCGAACAGCGAGCCGACGCCGCCTTCCGACTTGTCGATGCTGTCGTCGCTCATTCGGCGGCGTCCGGGCGCGCCCTCATTGAAATCGGGGCAAAGGCCTCTTCCTGGCGCAGTTCGATCTTGCCACGCTTGGCCAGTTCCAGCGAAGCGGCGAACGTGGCGGCCATAGCAGAGCGGCGCTTCTTGGGGTTCACCTGCCATCCCTCGGGCAGGAAGGTGGACAGGTCGCGCCAGTCGATGGCGGACCCGATCAGCCCGCGCAGACGCTCCAAGGCCTGCTCCATCGTGTAGACGGGGCCGCGTTTCAGGTGGAAGGGCTGAAAATCGTCGCGCGTCTTGATACGGGCATAGGCCTGCATCAGTTCCAGCAGCGATGCTTCGTAGGTAACTTTACGCCGCTGTGTCGTCACCTGCGGCTCCCCCCGGGCGAACATGTCGCGCCCCAGACGGTCCCGCCCCATCAGCTGCGCGGCGGCGCGGCGCATCGCCTCCAGCCTTTCAAGCTGGAAGGCCAGATGCGCGGCCAATTCCTCACCCGAGGGCCCTTCCTCGGTCGGGTCGGGCGGCAGCAGCAGGCGCGACTTCAGGAATGCCAGCCAGGCAGCCATGACCAGGTAATCCGCCGCCAGTTCGATGCGCAGCCGCTTCGCGGCTTCGACAAACCCCAGATACTGTTCGGCCAGTGCCAGCACCGAGATTTTGCGAAGGTCCACTTTCTGCGTACGCGACAGCGTCAGCAGCAGGTCGAGCGGCCCCTCGAACCCATCGACATCGACGACCAGCGCCTCGGCGGCGAGCCGTTGCGCGGTGTCGAATTCCGGTGCGTGATCGTCAGGCAACGGGCACCCCCCTGGACAGGTCGTCGATCTGCTGCAGTGCCGCGCCAAGGTCGAGCGGTACAGGCTGCAGCGCGGCACGGGCCGCCAGTGCGGCGTCGGTCCGTGACAGGGCGTCGCCCGACAGGCGCGGGACAGCGTCGATCACTGCGCACATTTCTTCGGTCTCGCCATTGCAGTGCAGGGCCAGGTCGCAGCCGGCCTCGATCGCGGCAGCGGCGCGGTCCGCCAAGGTTCCGCTGAGCGCGTCCATCGACAGATCGTCCGACATCAAGGCGCCGCCAAAGCCGATATCTTCGCGGATCACCCGCACCACCCGTGGCGAGGCAGTCGCGGGCCGATCCGGGTCGATCGCAGGGTAGACGATGTGCGCGGTCATGCCCAAAGGCAGGTCGGCCAGTGCGCGGAACGGAACGAAATCGTCGGCATCCAGCACGTCGCGCGGCACGTCGACCACCGGCAGCGCCTTGTGGCTGTCGAGCGGGGTACGACCGTGACCAGGAATGTGCTTGAGCACCGGCAGAACACCGCCCGCAGCCAGTCCTTCGGTTACGGCGCGACCTATGCGGGCAACCTCGGCCGGGTCGCCGCCGTAGAGACGCTCGCGGATCGCGGGGTGCGTTTCTGACCGCGCGATATCGACCATCGGCGCGCAATTCACGTCGATGCCCAGCAAGGACAGCTCCGTTCCGATCACGTGGTAGCGCAGCCGCATCGCGCGAAGCCGCGCGTCTGGATCAGCGAACCGTGCGAGGAATGTTCCGGCATTGTCCCATCCGGTCCACTCGGGCGGGGTCAGCCGGGCAACACGGCCGCCTTCCTGGTCGATCAGCACCGGGGCGTCACGCCCCACTGCAGCTCGTAGATCGGCCACCAGCGCACGGACCTGTCCGGCGTTCTGGACATTGCGGGCGAACAGGATGAAGCCCCACGGGTCGGCTTGGGCAAAGAAGCTTGCTTCTTCCCGGGTCAGGACCGGACCCGGGCAGCCGAGGATCACGGCGCGCGCGCTCATTCAGCGCACCGTGACAGGGATGCAGTCGACAGCACGAGCAGACAGCGCCTCGCACAGGGTGCGGGGGCCGTTGCCATCGTCAAAGCCCAGCGCGCGGAGCCGGAAATACACCCGACCATTGGAATCAGCGCGCTGCACATAGTGGCGTTTGCTTCCCAGAAGATCGGAGTGTACACCCAGCAGCCGGTTCCATTGCGCCTCGGCCTGCTCGGCAGTGTCGAACGCACCAAGCTGTACCAAGCGGGTGCCGGGCGCCAGGTTGTCGGGATCCACCGGTGCGCTACTCAGCGCTGCGCTGCGGTCATCCTGACGCGGTGCGGTGACGCGGGCGCGCGCTGTGTCCAGGCCCAGAGTTTCGGGGCGCACGCGCGGCCGCATCAGGCCACCATCGCCTTCGACCGTATCCGCAGTTTCGCGGCCTGGTGCGGGTTCGTCGTTCTCGGCCGTCAACAGCGACAGGATTGTCTCGGCAACCGGGTCGGTATCATCTTCCGCCACCGGATCGTCAGCCTGCGACGTCTCGGTTTCGGTGGCGGGGTCGTCGCCCCGGTCCAGACGCAGTGCCGCGGGCGCCAGATTGGCGCCGCCGGGCCGCTGAGCCTCGTTTCCGGCAAGGATCTCGTTCACCTCGAGACCCTGGTGGGCGACCTCTTCGCCCCCGGGATCCTCGGGCAGGACCCTTGCGGGAATTTCCATGGCCTGGATGACGGGGATCTCGTGCGCATCGCGCACGCCCAGCCGATAGGCCCACAGCACCAGCAGCCCCAGAACCATCAGGGATAGCACGGCACCGCCCCACTTGACGTAAAGGAACAGGACCTTTCTCAAGCCCTGCGGTGCGCCCTCCTCGGCGAATTCGTCGTAGTAAGCATCCTGCATTTGTGCTCGCCTCTGCCTCGCCCCACTGTATATGGGGGTAACGCTTTGCCCAACACCAAAATGTACATTTTACATGTCTTCTGCCGGTGTGACGCCAAGGATACCCAGCCCCGCTGCAATAACAACGGAAGTTGAGCGAATCATGGCAAGCCGCGCCTTCGTTACCTCGGGCGCGTCGGTGCGGACGAAACGCATATCGTCACTAAGCTTACCACGATGCTGCAACGCATGGTAGGCGCTGGCCAACTCGTACAGGTAGAACGCGATCCGGTGCGGCTCATGTGCTTGCGCGGCCGATTCGACCTGACGCGGCCATTCCGCCAGCTTCTTCAGCAGGCCCAGTTCCTCGGGGTGGATCAGTTCCTTGACCGGCGCATCGGCCAGGCTCGCGTCGTCGATGGCGAACCCCGCTTCGGCTGCCCTGCGCAGCGCCGAGGTTACACGGGCATGCGCGTACTGCACGTAGAACACCGGATTGTCTTTCGACTGCTCCATCGCCTTGTCGAAGTCGAAATCCAGCGTTGCGTCGTTCTTGCGCATCAGCATCACGAACCGGGTGACATCGGGGCCAACCTGGTCGATCACGTCACGCAGGGTGACGAAAGTGCCCGCGCGCTTGGACATCTTGAATTCCTGGCCGCCCTTCATCAGGCGAACAAGCTGCGTCAGCTTGATGTCCAGCGGCACCCGGCCGTCCGACAGGGCTGAAACGGCCGCCTTCATCCGCTTGACGTAACCGCCGTGATCCGCACCGAACACGTCGATCAACTGGTCGAACCCGCGCTCGACCTTGTCGTAGTGATAGGCAATGTCGGGTGCGAAATAAGTCCAGCTGCCGTCTGATTTCTTGACCGGCCGGTCGGTGTCATCGCCATGTGCGGTCGAGCGGAACAGGGTCTGCTGGCGCGGCTCCCAATCCTCGGGCAGCTTGCCCTTCGGCGGCTCCAGCACGCCTTCATAGATCAGGCCCTTGCCTTCCAGCGCCGAGATCGCTGCCTCGATCCGTCCGGTGCCATAAAGCGACTTCTCGCTGAAGAACACGTCCATGCGCACGTTCAGCGCCGCCAGGTCCGCGCGGATCAGATCCATCATCGCGTCGGTGGCGAATTCGCGGATCTCGGCCAGCCAGACGTCCTCACCCTGGTCGATGTAGGCGTCGCCGACCTTTTCTTTCAACGCCTCGCCCACAGGGATCAGGTAATCGCCGGGATAGGTCCCGTCGATGAATTCGACCTCGCGCCCGTGCGCTTCGAGGTAGCGCAGATAGACCGACCGCGCGAGGGTATCGACCTGCGCCCCGCCGTCGTTGATGTAGTACTCACGGGTCACGTCATAACCCGCGAACCCCAGCAGCCCGGCCAGCGCATCACCGAACACGGCGCCGCGCGTATGGCCCACATGCAGCGGCCCCGTCGGGTTGGCCGAGACATACTCCACGTTCATCTTCACGCCCGTGCCGATGTCCGACCGGCCGAAATCGGCGCCAGCCCGGATCGCCGCCGGAACCACGGCCTGCCACAGCATGGGCTCCAGCCGCAGGTTCAGGAAGCCGGGGCCGGCCACTTGCGCCTCGGAGATGCGCGGATCCTCGGCCAGAACTTCGGCCAGCGCGTCGGCGATGTCGCGGGGCTTCATCCTGGCCGGCTTGGCCAGCACCATCGCCGCGTTCGTCGCCATGTCGCCATGCGCCGGATCTCGCGGAGGCTCGACCGCGACATTGGCCAGGTCCAGCCCTTCGGGCAGGTGCCCCGCGGCAACCATGGCGTTCAAGGCGGCGATAACGGCGGTATGGATCTCGGCGAAGAGGTTCATGTCAGGATTCCGGTCAATGCTGCGGAGCAGGCAACTAGCACAGGCTGGCGCGCGCTGCCACCGCGATCAGTGGCGGCGGGGTCAGCCCCCGCAGATACGGCGGTGTTCGGTATAGGCAAAACGATCGGTCATGCCGGCGATATAAACGCAGATCGCACGCGCACGGCGGGTTTCGTCACCGGCCTGCGCGTGCGCGTTCCACGCCGCCGGCAGACTTTCGGGCGCGGCCATGTACGCGTCGAACAATTCGCGCACCACGCGGGCCGAGGTTAT
>JBFHFG010000054.1:0-10287 GCA_041583815.1 Halovulum sp. | reverse complement strand
GGTCGCGCAGCAGGTCATAGACACCTCGCCCACGGCCGAGATCGCGCAGCTTCGCCTGCTCAACCTGTCGCAACCGCTGGAGATCGCCCTGACCCTGGGCACAGACCCGCTGGAGCCGGGCGCCCACAGCCGCGACTGGTTCGATCTGTCGGGCCGCTCGCTGATCGACGAGATGGCGGACCTGCTGGGACCCGACCTGCAAGTGGACTTGACGCAGGATGATAGGCGCGTGGATGTCAGGCTTCAGACCGACAAGGGCGTGCTGCGCGCCGGGATCCCACGCAGCCGGATGACGGCGTCGAACCCGCACCAGCTGCTGGTGCTGATGGCGGTCACGGCGATCATCCTCGCAGTGATCGCCCTGCTGTTCATGCGCAACCAGATGAAACCGATCCTGCGTCTGGCGGACGCCGCCGATGCCTTCGGCAAGGGGCGCTCGGTGCCGTTCCGTCCCTCGGGCGCGGACGAGGTGCGCCGCGCCGGCGCCGCCTTCCTGGCGATGCGCAACCGAATCGAGCGGACGATCGAGCAGCGCACGCAGATGCTGTCAGGTGTCAGCCACGACCTGCGCACGCCGCTGACACGGATGAAGCTGAGCCTGGCAATGGCAGACGATCTGCCCGAAGCGCGCGAGATGGAACATGACGTCGAGCAGATGGAGCAGATGCTCAACAGCTTCCTGGCGTTCGCGCGTGGCGATCAGCTGGACGAGGTCGAGGTTGTCGACCTGCCCGCCCTGATCGAGGAACTGGCCGAGCAGACCCGCCGCGGCGGCGGCTGCGTCGAAACCAGGATCGAACTGGATGCGGACTCGGCCCCCACTGCGTCGCTGCGGCGGGCGGCGCTGATGCGGGCGCTGCAGAACCTTCTGTCGAACGCGACTGCCCACGGCACGCGCACGCGGCTGGGCCTGCGCACGACGCCGCGCGCCATCACCTTCACCGTCGAGGATGACGGCCCCGGCGTCCCCGAGGAACAACACGAAGAGATGATGCGCCCATTTACCCGGCTGGACACGGCCCGCAACCAGGATGTCGGCGGCAGCGTCGGCCTGGGCCTTGCGATCGCCAAGGATGTCGCCCGCTCTCATGGCGGCGCACTGGAACTGTCCGACAGCGCCGACCTGGGCGGGCTGAAGGCAGTGCTGCGCCTTCCCCGCTAGGCAATACGCCCGAACAGCCCCCCTGCCCTAGAACGGCGCCTGCGTGCGCCGCCGCCATTGCAGCGCGACGACGCCTGCCAGGATCAGCAGCGCGGGAAGGAAGAACACCTCCTTCGGCATCCGCTCGGTCTCGAACGCGGCCTGCCGGATGGTGACCGGCGTGTCGCCGTAGAAGTCATAGCCGTTGGCAAGTTGCTCGAAGAACGGCGTTCCGGGGAACGGCTCTTCCAGGACCAGACCGGTGTCCTCTTCGAAGGCGCTCAGCCCATAGGCGTCCAGGCGTGCGGCGGCATCGCCCTCTTCCTCGGGGGTGATCAGGATCGTGGTTTCGGCCATCGCCCCGGTGTCGAAATCGGGCCCCGAGATGGTCAGGCGGATCGGCGCGCCGCTCGGGCTCTGGCCGATCTGCTCCAGCGCCTCGCCACCGCTGTAGGTCTGGTAGGGTGGCGTCACCTGGTCCAGGAAGAAGCCGGGCCGGAACAGCATGAACACCACCAGCAACAGCGCCAGCGTCTCGTACCAGCGGGATTTCGCGATGAAGTACCCCTGCGTCGAGGCGGCGAACAGAAGCATTGCCAGCAACGACACGAAGAACACGATCACGCCCTTGACGAGGCCGACGTCGATCAGCAGCAGATCGGTGTTGAAGATGAACAGGAACGGCAGCAGCGCGGTGCGGATGTCATAGCTGAAGCCCTGGATGCCGGTCTTGATCGGGTCGCCCTGGCTGATCGCCGCAGCAGCATAGGCCGCAAGACCCACGGGTGGCGTGTCATCCGCAAGGATACCGAAATAGAAGACGAACATGTGCACCGCGATCAGCGGCACGATCAGCCCGGACTGCGCCCCCACCGTCACGATCACTGGCGCCATCAGCGACGAGACGACGATGTAGTTCGCCGTGGTCGGCAGGCCCATGCCCAGGATCAGGCTCAGCACCGCGACCAGCACCAGCAGGATCATCAGGTTCCCGCCCGAGATCGTCTCGATCACCTGGCCGATGATCTGGTGCGCGCCGGTCAGGCTGATGGTGCCGACGATGATCCCGGCCGCACCGGTCGCAACCCCGATCGAGATCATGTTGCGCGCGCCCATGATCAGGCCCAGCACGAAATCCTGGAACCCGCCGACGGCCTCGGACACGGTATGATGCTCGCCGCGGAACAGCGCCTTCAGCGGCCGATGCGTCAGCGCGACGATGATCATGAACAGCGTGGCCCAGAACGCCGACAGCGCCGGCGACAGCCGGTCCAGGTCGGCGGTGCGGATCATCAGGTTCCACACCAGCACCAGGATCGGCAGCGCGTAATAGGCCCCGCCCATCAGCGTGGGCGTCAGGCGCGGCGCCTCGACCACGCCTTCGTTCGGATCGTCGGGCTTCACATCCGGATAACGTGCCGCGACCGCGATCAGGACCAGGTAGATCAGCGCCAGCACCGCGACCGAGCCATAGATGCTCTGGTCCGCCAAGACCGGCTGCAGCAGGCCCCGGAACAGGACCATCGCATAGGCCGCGGCCCCGACCAGCAGGAACCCGGACAGGAACAGGATCAGGATCATGATGACCCCGATGTGCCGCCCCGGCTTCTTCAGGCCCGTCAGGCCCATCTTCAGGCTTTCCAGATGCACGATATAGAGCAGCGCGATATAGCTGATCACCGCCGGCAGGAAGGCGTGCTTGACCACGTCGATGTAGGGAATGTTGACATATTCCACCATCAGGAACGCCGCAGCCCCCATCACCGGCGGCGTCAGCTGGCCGTTGGTGGAACTGGCGACCTCGACCGCACCGGCCTTTTCCGCCGGAAAACCGATCTTGCGCATCAGCGGAATGGTGAATGTCCCGGTGGTCACGGTGTTCGCAATCGACGAGCCCGAGATCATCCCCGTCATCATCGAGCTGAGCACCGAGGCCTTGGCCGGCCCGCCACGGAGCGCGCCCAGCAGCGCGATGGCGACCTTGATGAACCAGTTGCCGCCGCCCGCCTTGTCGAGGATAGCGCCGAACAGCACGAACAGGAAGATCATCGTCGTGGACACGCCGAGTGCGACGCCGAACACGCCCTCGGTCTGCATCCAGTAATGGCCCATGGCCTTGGTGAACGAGGAGCCGCCATAATTGGTCAGGTTGCGGATCCACTCGGAATAGCCGCCGAAGAAGGCAAGGCACAGGAACACGCTGGCGATGATCACCAGCGGCAATCCCAACGAGCGATAGACCGCGACCAGCAACGCGGCCATGCCGATGCCGGACATCACCACGTCGCTCGTCGACCACAGGCCGGGACGTCCGGCGATCTCGAACCGGAACACGACAAGGTACAGGCAGGCCGAGACGCTGAGGATCACCAACGCCCAGTCATAGATCGGGATCCGATCCTTGTGCCCGAACAGCGGGAACGCCAGGTGCGCCAGCGTCAGCGCGAAAGCCAGGTGGATATAGCGCGCCTGCGCGACCACGTTGGCAAAGAACGACATGCCCGTGGACTGCCCCAGAACGCCGGGCAACGACGAGGCGATGTATAGCTGGAACAGCGACCAGACGATGCAAATGCCGATGATCAGCCGCTGCTGGAAGCCCTCGACGTTTCGCGCGCCGGTGTCGGCCTCGGCCACCATGTCGTCGGCGGTACGCTCTCCGGTCACGCTCATCGGTCATCCCCTACTTGTCTGTTCTGGAAAGGGATGCGCCGCCCCGAGGGTCCGGGGCGGCGCCGAAATGCCTGGGCTTACTCGATCAGGCCCAGTTCCTTGTAGGCCTTCTCGGCGCCCGGATGCAGCGGCGCGGACAGGCCGTCCTTGACCATTTCCTCGGCCTTGAGGTTGGCAAACGCCGGGTGCAGCCCGCGGAAGTCGTCCAGGTTCGACATCACCGCCTTGGCAACGACATAGGCGACATCCTCGGGCACGTCTTCCGAGGTGACAAAGGTCGCGCCCACGCCGAAGGTGGTCACGTCGACATCGGTGCCGTCGTACATGCCCGCGGGAATGGTCGCGACACGGTAGTAGGAATTGTCGGCAACCAGTTTCTCGATCGGCTCGCCGGCCACGTCGACCAGCTTGACGTCACAGCTGGTGGTGGCTTCCTTGATCGCCGCCGCCGGGTGGCCGATGGTGTAGATCATCGCATCGATGTTGTTGTCGCAGATCTGCTGCGCCATCTCCGAGCCCTTGTACTCGGTCGCCAGAGCGAAATCGTCCATCGACAGGCCGAACGCGTCCATCACCACTTCCATCGTGGCGCGCTGCCCCGAACCGGGGTTGCCGACGTTGACGCGCTTGCCCTTCAGGTCCTCGAAACTCTCGATTCCGCTGTCGGCACGGACCACCAGGGTGAACGGCTCAGGGTGGACCGAGAACATCGCCCGAATGCCGGGGAACGGGTTGTCCGCGAACTGCGACGTGCCGTTATAGGCGTGGTACTGCCAGTCCGACTGGGCGACGCCGAATTCCAGCTCGCCTGCCTTGATGGTGTTGATGTTGTAGACCGAACCGCCAGTCGACTCGACCGCGCAGCGGATGCCGTGATCCTTGCGTTCGCGGTTCACCAGGCGGCAGATCGCGCCGCCCGTCGGGTAGTAGACGCCCGTGACGCCCCCGGTCCCGATCGAGATGAAGGTCTGATCCTGCGCCATCCCCGGTGCGCCTGCCAGCATGGTCGCTGTGGCAGCTCCGGCGATCAGTGTCTTGATTTTCATGGGTATCTCCTACGTTGGATTTCCGCGGCGCTTCTGCGTGCACCTGCTATCCCCGTCGAGCGAATCGACGACCATTCGAGTGTATCCGCAAACGCATGCAAATTCCCGCAGTGCCTCCAGATGCTTCCGTAACGTCATGAAATAGCTTGAATATCGCACGCGTCAGGTACTGGCAACCCGTGTGTAATCGGCGTCCGAGACCGGCTCCAGCCACGCGGTTTCGTCCCCGTCGGGGCTGGGCTGCATCGCGACATGCGTCATCGCCGTGTCGGGGGCCGCGCCGTGCCAGTGCTCGACATCCGCGGGAATCCACACGCTGTCGCCAGCCCGGATCGGGCGGGGTGCCTCACCGCGCAGGGCGATCAGGCCGGCGCCCTGGGTGACGTGCAGGATCTGGCCGTGGGTGTGGCTGTGCCAGTGGGTGCGCGCGCCCGGTGCGAAGCTGACCGTGTTCGCCCGCACTCCGGCCGCGTCCGGGGCGGATGCGATCGGATCGAGCCGCACATTACCGGTGAACGTGCTCTCCGGGCCCGGCATCGTGGGACGGCTGCCGCAGCGATAGATGATCATGATGGCCTCCTGGTTGGTCGGGTGCAGCATCGACCAATTCCATCAGCCGGGCAACCACCAGCGCCGCGCCCGCGGGCGACAGGTGCGAGGCATCGCGCCATAGCGGCGCACCGCCGGGCGCGCGTACCCGGCATCGCTGTCCGCCCTGCGGACAGAACAGGTCGCGCACCGGCACCAGCCGGGCCCCGGCCCGCGCCGCAAAGCGCGCCAGCAGCCGGTTCGCCTCACCATTGCGCGCCGCGTCGTCCAGCGAGGGCAATTCCTCGGCGGGCGTCCCGGCCCAGGCCCGCCGCGCCAGATGCTGCGGCACCGGACGGGCAAACTCGGGAACGGGCGCGGGAAGCAGGACCCGGCGACCGGCCTCACTCAGGCGCTGCGCGAACCCGTCGAACGCCGCGCCAAGCGCTTCGGCGTTGGCAGAGGGGGTCGCGGCCATCATCTCGGGACTGCCATAAGTCACCGGCGCAAGCCCGCCGCGCGCGCCGTGCGTGACATTGCCCCATTGGGCCGCCGCGATCACCGTCGCGATGGTCGGATCGGCCAGCACCCGGTCCCAGGCCGCCTGCATCAGGGCAGCACACTCCGGCCCCCTGCCCGGCGCTTCGGTCCCGAATCCCGGCACCGGAACGCACCAGCTGGCGGTATAGACCACAGCCGCGCGTCCACGTTCGGCAAGCGCCCTGTCCAGCGCAGGCCCCAGGTGATCCGCGTGGCTGTCGCCGATCAGCACAATGTCGGGCGCGACCCCGTCGGCCCCGATCGTGCAGCGCGCGCTCCTTTCTATCTGGATGGCTGCCAGGCGGTCGTGACAGCGCGTCGTCGACATCTGGGTCAGCGCCAGGATCTGCCGCGCCTCGACCGGCAGACGGTTCGGCAGCCCCTCTGTCAGGTGATGCGCCAGGCCCGCAGCCAGCAGCACAAACGCCGCAACCGGCATCAGCCGGACCACGCGGGTCGCCCGCCCCGGCTGCTCGATCAGGTGCCAACTCGCCCATGCCAGGCCCACCGACAGCAGGATCAGCCCCGGCGCGGCATGTTCGGGCGCAACCTCGGGCCATCGGAGGGCGAACAGCACGAACACCGGGTAGTGCCACAGGTACAGACCATAGCTCAGCTGCCCCAACCGCGCGGCGGACGGCAGCGACAGCACCCGCAGGGGTCGCGCCGCGATGATCAGCGCCGCGCCCGCGACCGGTACCATCGCGGTGACACCCGGCCAGGCCATGCCCCCGTCGAACCGCAGGAACGCCAAAAGGATCAGCCCAAGACCCAGCCAGCCCGCCTGCCCGGGCAACTGCCGAACACGGCACAGGACCAACCCGGCACCGGCCAGAAACTCCCACAACCGCAGCGGTGTCAGGAAGAACGCCGCATCGGGATGCGCCCGCACCGCCCAGACCGCGCCCGCCAGACTGGCGACCGCCGCCACCAGTGCCAACCCGCGCCGCCACAACAAAAGTGGCGCGAGCAGGTAGAACTGCGCCTCGACGCCCAGGCTCCACAAGTGCAGCAACGGCTTCTCTGCAGCGGTGGCCGCGAAATACCCGGATTCCCGCCAGAACAGCAGGTTGGCCGCGAACAGCACCCCCGAGACCAACGACTGCCCGAAGTCCTTCAACTGCCCCGGCAACAGCACGGCATGTGCCAGCGGCACGCAAACCAGCAGGACCGCCAGCAGAAGCGGCACCAGCCGCCGCACCCGCCGCAGGAAGAACTTGCGAAGGTCGACACGCCCTGACCCCTCGCGCTCCTCCATGAACAGGCGCGCGATCAGGTAGCCCGAGATGACGAAGAAGACATCTACCCCCGCAAACCCGCCTGGAAGCCACGGCAACCTGGCGTGGTACAGGACAACCCCCACCACCGCGACCGCCCTGAGCCCGTCGATATCCGCCCGGTACCGCATGCCTTACCCCTCTTTCGGCGGATCGAACGGCAACAGGGTTAACATTCGGATAACGGGCAGATCGGACACGGCAACCACAGTGGTTTCATCCAACTCTCGCCGCAATGAACCGCCAGCATAGCGCGATGCATTACAGGGCGGACATCGATGGATTGAGGGCGGTTGCGGTGCTGCCGGTGATTGCCTTTCACGCCGGATTTTCCTGGGCGCTGGGCGGGTTTGTCGGCGTGGACGTGTTCTTCGTTATCTCGGGCTACCTGATCACCCGCCTGCTGTGCCGCGACCTCGAACAGGGCCGGTTGTCGCTGACGACATTCTACGAACGGCGGGCGCGGCGGATCCTTCCGGCGCTGCTGTTCGTGGTCTGCGCGACCACGCCCCTGATGCTGCAGGTGATGACGCCTGAAGAGCTTGAGGAATACTTCTCGGCGGTGGTCGCAACTGCGCTTTTCGTCTCGAACCTCTGGTTCTGGCAGGAGGCAGGATATTTCGCCACCCGGGCCGAGGAACTTCCGCTGCTCCATACCTGGAGCCTGGCGATCGAGGAACAGTTCTACGTCCTGTTCCCCCTTCTCCTGGCCGCCCTGTGGCGCTTCGGCGTGCGCCCCGTACCGCGGGGGTGCTGGTGGCACTCCTGGCGGCCAGCTTCGCGGTGGCGGCCACGGGCATCGGCAACCAGGATGCCCGTTTCTACCTGCTGCCCGCCCGTGGATGGGAATTGCTGACCGGTGCGCTGTGCGCTCTGGCATCACCGGAAGGGCAGTCAGCCGAACGGGCGGCTTGCAGGGGTGGGATTGCTGGCGATCCTGGTCTCGATCGGGATCAGCCACCCGGGGCTGGACTGGCCTTCGTTTGCGACGCTGCTACCGGTGGGCGGTACCGTCCTGTTGCTGCTGCATGCCGAGGGCACGCTGACCGGCCGCGTACTGTCGGTCCGACCGCTGGTCGGCATCGGGTTGATCAGCTACAGCGCCTATCTCTGGCACCAGCCGCTGTTCGCGGCGCTGCGCCTGTCCGATGTGCACCCGCCGACCGACCTGATGTTGCTGGGGGTCGGTGCGGCCTCGTTATTGTTGGCGTGCGGGACATGGTGGTTGGTGGAACGTCCGTTCCGGCGACGCCGGGCCGACGCCAATTCCGCGACTCCGGTGCGCGTGGCAGCCGCAGCGCTGGCCGTCACCGCTTTGGCCGCCGGTGTCTCGCTTCCACAGGCCGAGCGGTTGTCGCGCTATCCGCGCCAGCCCGAGCTTGGCTGGGAACAGGCCGTCCGCCAGTACGACTGCATGCTTCAGGAGAAGGCCGAAACCACCCACGCAGACCTGTGCTATGCAGAGCCTTCGGTGCTGCTGTGGGGGGACAGTCACGCCGCCGCCCTTTACCCCGGCCTGGCCTCCGTGGCCGAACCGATGGGCCTGCCCGTCACCCAGCTGACCCAGGCCGGCTGCCCGCCCCTTCTGGGGTTGGATCCGGAAATCCTGAACCATCGGCCGAATTGCAACGAGGTGAACCAGCGAATCCTGAGCCATGTCGCCAAGACGCCCTACCGGCTGATCGTCCTGCACGCAGGCTGGCGGCACTGGGGCTATCCGATGGACGAAGCCGCGTTCGAGGCGGCGCTGGCCCGCACGATCGGGCCGCTGTCCCGCGCTGCGCCTCAAGCCCGCATCGTCGTGGTCGGGCCGGTTCCGCGCTGGTATCCGTCGGCATTCAAGCAGTACTTCATCACCAACCACCACAACCCCGACGCCCTGGTAAAGCAGGGCAGCGCGGTTTATGGCGATGCTTACCTGATGGAGCGTCGGAATACGGCGCTGCGCCGGGGCCTGGCCGGAACCACGTTGACCTATGTCGATCCCAAGGACGTCCTGTGCCTGCCCCGCGAGGGCCGCGCGCCGGCCTGCCTGATGACGGTCGATGGCACCGCCAAAGGGATCGCCGCAGTCGACAACGATCACCTGTCCCCGCGTGCCGCCCGCTGGTTTGCCGAACGGGCATTGAAACCGTATCTTCGTTCTCTGAACGACTGACGTACAGCGTTACCCCGGCAACCGCCTGCGTGCGATAGCCACGTGGATGCGGGCACCGTGGGTCAGCGCGTTGTCATCGAAGTCATATTCCGGGCTGTGCAGCGGGGCACTGTCCTCGCCATTACCCATGAAGCCGAAACAGCCGGGCACGTGAGCCAGGAAGCGGGCGAAATCCTCCGAAGCCGGCAGCGGCCTGTCACGCAGCCCCGCCCGGGCCGAGACCGGTCCCGCCGCCTCGATCATCTCGGTTGCCAGCAAGGCGTCGTTGAGGCAGGGCACGAACTCCCGGCGATAGTCCACCTCTGCCCGAACCTCATGCGCCTGCGCGATGCCGTCCACGATCCGCCGCATCTCGGCTTCGATCCGGGTTGAAACGGCCGGCAAGAAACTTCGGCAATCGCCGCGCAGCCGCGCCAGGCCCGGCAGAGCATTGCGGGTGCCGTCGGTCTCGATCTCGGTGACCGACACGACTGCGGTCTCAGACGGCTCCAAACTGCGGGAGACGATCGCCTGCAAGTCCGGCACCAGTGCGCAGGCAGGCACCATCACGCCGCGCCCCCAGTCCGGCCGCGAGGAATGACCGCCGGTGCCGCGCAGCGTGATTTCGAACACGTCTTCCGCCGCCATGACCGGGCCGGGACGGGTCTCGAAATGATCCAGCGGCAGGCCCGGCATGTTGTGCAGGCCGAAGATCTCGTCGAAGGGAAACCGTGTCAGCAGGCCGTCGTCCAGCATCGCCTGCGCACCCTGCCCCCATTCCTCGGCGGGCTGGAAGATGAAGCGCACGGTGCCGTCAAACCCGCCCTCGGCTGCCAGCATACGCGCCGCGCCCAGCAGCATGGCCGTGTGTCCGTCATGGCCACAGGCGTGCATCATCCCCGGTGTGGCCGAGGCCCAGCCCGCGCCCGTCGCCTCGGTGATCCG
>JBFHFG010000053.1:0-10305 GCA_041583815.1 Halovulum sp. | reverse complement strand
GGAATCGGAGGCGTGGGAAGACGTCCGCCGGGAAATGCCGGCGGACGATTTGGCGTCTGCAAGTGTCACTGGGTCAGTGCTTCGTCTGCGAAGTTGTAGTTGCGCAGGTCAAGGTAGAAGTGGGAATAAGGCTGCCACTTCAGCGACTTGCGAACACCATAGGTTTCCAGCGGCTGGTACAGGATGGTGCCCGGCGCGACGTCTTCCCAGATGTCGAGCATCTTCTGGAACACCACCTTGCGCGCCTCGGGATCCGCGGTCTGATCCAGTTCGGCACCAAGGGCGTTGAAGTCTTCCGGCGCCCATTCGCCGTTGCGCTGAGGCGCCTGGTGCGGCCCCCACAGGTTCCACAAGCCGCCAGCCGGATCGGGGAAACGGGTGGTGTTGGACCAGGTGCGCACCATACGCTCGTTCTCGGGCACGCCCAGCGTGTCTTCGACCAGGTTCAGCTTTGCGTTGATGCCCACGGCCTTCCACATCTCGATGATCGCCTGCGCGGCGGGCACCGAGTTGATGTAGTAGTTGGGCTTGGTGCTGTAGTAGATCGTCTCGCCGTTGTAGCCGGCTTCTGCCAGCAGTTCGCGGGCGCGCTCGGGGTCATAGACCAGGCCCTCGCGGGTCGGATCGAACAGCGCGCCATACTCGGGGTACTGGTGCGACAGCGGGACGACCGACTTGCCCGCCCACAGGGCCTTGACCAGCAGCTCGCGGTCGATGGCCAGGTTCATCGCCTGACGCACGCGCTTGTCCGCAATGACCGGGTTCTGCGTGTTGTAGACCAGCACGTGCGAGTTCGACAGCACGACAGACCGGGCATCCAGCGTGTCATAGGACTCGATCTGCGCGATCTGATCCGGACCGATGGTGGTGACGATGTCGAAGTCGCCGGCAACCAACCCTGCGATGCGCGCGGCTTCCTCGGGCACCTTCACGAAGGTCACCGAGGCCGCCTCGGGCTTGCCGCCGAAATAGTCGTCGAAGGCGACAAGGCGGATCGACTGGTCGGGCTTGTACTCGTCCAGCATGTAGGGTCCGGTACCGACCGGGAACTGCGGGAAGCTGTCCCCTGCGTTGGCCAACCAGTCCTTCTTGTTCACCACCCATGCCGTCCACGAGGCCAGGCGCTGTTCAAAGATCGGGTCGGCCACTTTCAGCGTGAACCGGACGGTCAGCGGATCGACCGCCTCGACGGTTTCGATGTTGCCGAAATAGCCGCGGCCATAGGCCATGATGGCATCGGGGCCGGACAGCCGTTCAGCCGAGAAGGTGAAGGCGATGTCTTCGGCGGTCATCGTCTCGCCGTTGTGGAACCAGACGCCCTCGTGCAGCGACAGCTCCAGCGTGCGGTCATCCAGCCATTCCCAGTTGTCGGCCAGCGACGGGACCAGCTCTGCCCCCGAACCATCTTCGGACGACAGGAAGTCACGCCGCGTCAGCGTGTCGAAGATATCGTACGTGATGCGGGTGCCGATGTTGGAAAGTTCCTTTGCCGGCTCCAGCGTGGCGGGCAGATCGGGGACCGCTACGACGATGTCGGGCCGGTCGTCGGCCATCGCGACGGTCGCACCGAACGTCGCGCATAGGCCAAGAGAGGCCGCGGCGATCGTGGCTAGTAGTTTCACTGTCATGCTCCGGGGAGATTGTCGAATGGACCGTTTCGATAGGGTCCGGTCGTGACATTGACGCCACGTAAGCATGACGAAACTTCGACGGTTTCGCGAAGGAATTGCAACACTCCGGCCGCACCCGGGACCTGTCGCGCGGTCACCGAGAGGTACTAGAGCCATGATGCGAAAGTGGCCGGCCACTTGGGGTCAACAAGTGGGGTAGCTGTTGCGCCTTGTGCGCGACGGCCCCGATCTTTTGCTGTTACGCAGCTTCGGCCTTGGCTGCCTTCAGGTGCTTCAGCACCGTTTCCGGCGACGAGACACCATAGGGATCTTCTGGGCAGTTGTCGGTCAGGCCGGGTTCTTCGAACCACGCCTCGACCACGCCATCGTTGACGATCGCAGCATAGCGCCAGGACCGTGCACCGAAGCCAAGGTTATCCTTGGCCACCAGCATTCCCATCTTGCGGGTGAACTCGCCCGAGCCGTCCGGGATCACCTTCACGTTCCTCAGGTTCTGCGCTTCGGCCCACTTGTTCATCACGAAGCTGTCGTTCACCGACATGCAGTAGATCTCGTCGATCCCTTCGGCCTGGAAGTCGGCGAAGCCGTTCTCGAAGCCCGGAAGCTGGTAGGTGGAGCAGGTCGGCGTGAACGCCCCCGGCAGCGAGAACAGGACGACGCGCTTGCCGGAAAAGTAGTCGGCCGTCGTCTTGTCTTCCCACCGGTACGGGTTCGGGCCACCGACCGACTCGTCACGGACACGGGTGTGGAAGGTCACGTCGGGCAGCTTTACGCCAGCTTTCATATCGGCACGCTCCTGCTTTGATAGGTTCAATCGGAGCGAGTCGATTATAAAGATTCCAGATCGGTCTCAACTCGGTAATGCCGGTGAGACAATCTGTCCGGCCTGATCCGCCAATATTGGCCGTGAGATCCGTGCGTTCGCTGGCCCGGGGCGCCTGCCCCGCGCCTGAAGCCCTATTCCTTCTCGAACGCGCCAGGCGGGTCGTCATAGGCCGCCCAGCCGTACTCGCCGCCGGTATCGGGCAGGTCCTTGGCGCGGATGTGCCGGACCATGTACGCCTTGGCGATGAAATTGGCGGTGATCGGCGCGGTCAGGAAAAGGAACAGCGTGATCAGAAGCTCGTGGAACGACAGATGGTCCTTGAAGATGGTGAAGTAGAGGATTGACGCAATCAGGGCCGCGCCAACACCAAGCGTGGTCGCCTTGGTGGGGCCGTGCAGTCGTTGCATCGTGTCGCGCAGCTTGACCAACCCGTAAGAGCCGACAAGCCCGAACACTCCGGCGATGACGATCAGCAGGCTGACCAGGATTTCCGCAAGAACGATCATAATGCCCTCACTCGATGATGTCGCCGCGCAGGACGAAGCGGCAATAGGCGACGGTGGATACGAAACCGACCATTGCGACCAGCATCGACACCTCGAAATAAACCGCCGTGCCTTTCCAGATGCCGTAAAGGATCAACAGCGCGATCACGTTGATCACCATCGTGTCCAACGCCAGGATCCGGTCAGCCGAATCCGGACCCTTCGTCAGCCGCCAGAGGCACATCAGCAGCCCCAGGCCGAAACAGGCGAATGCGAACAGCAGGGCAACCTCGATCATTCGAAAATCTCCATCAGACGCCGTTCGTAACGTTGCTTGATACCGTCACGCTCGGCATCGGGGTCATCGGTGTGCAGGCAGTGTACCAGGATGCTGCACCCGTCCGCCGACAGGCTGGCCGAGACGGTTCCGGGGGTCATGGTGATCGTGCCCGCCAGCACGGTGATCGCCTCGGGAGACCTCAGTTCAAGCGGCACATTCACCCAATGGGACCGGATGTCGTCGTTTTTCTTGAAGACGATGATCTTGGCCACCAGCACGTTGGCTACGACGATGTCCCACAGCACGACAAGAATGTATTCGATCACGACCAGCGGGCGACGAAGACGCGGGCGGTTGGGCCAGTAGGCCCCCGTCAGCATCGGCACCGTCAGCCCCAGGAACGCGCCCAGCAGCAGGTTGCCCAGCGAGACCGTGTTGACCAGACCAAGCCAGACCAGCAGCAGGGTCAGGCTGAGGATCGGATGCGGTATGATGCGGTGGATCATCTCAGCTCTCCGTTTCCGTGCCGATAACCGAGGTCACATAGCCTTCGCGGTCGAACAGCTGCGCGGTGGTGCCGTCCAGGTAATCCGCGACCGGCCCGGCGAAGACCGACAGCATCACCAGCACCGCCAGCGCAACCATGACCGGGGCAATCTCGGCGGTGCCGGCGTTGGCGGGTTCGGCGGGCGTCGGCAGTTCCTCGCCCTCGCCTTCGCCCTCGGGCGCGGCGGGTGCCTCGATCGCCGTCGATTTCCAGAACAGCAGGCTGCCGGCGCGGGCAAAGCCGACGATGGTCATCAGCGAACTGATCAGCACGGCACTCCAGGCCCACGTGATGACCTCGGGCGCGCGCAGCGCGTCGAGCACCAGAAGCTTGCCCAGGAACCCGCTGAGCGGCGGCATCCCGGCCATGGCAATGGCGCCCGCAAAGAACAGCGCTGCGAACAGGCCGTTCTGCACGATGGCCGGCTGTGCGCGCAGCCCGTCCGCCTCGCGCCGGGCGATGACCAGGTCCGCCAGCAGGAACAGCGCGGCGGCCGCGAAGGTGGAATGCACGAGGTAGTACAGCGCCGCCGTTGTCGCCGTCGGCGTGAAAGCCGATACCGCGATCATCAGCGTGCCCATCGACCCTACGACCGAAAAGGCGATCAGCGGCATCAACCGGCGCGCGCCCAGCACCCCGAAGGCACCGACGGCGATGGTGACGACGGCCGCCGGAAACAGCCAGGATCCGGCCAGCCCATCGGTCGCCTCGATCCCCGGGCCGAAGACCAGCGTGTGAATGCGCAGGATCGCGTAGGCGCCGACCTTGGTCATGATCGCGAACAGGGCGGCCACCGGGCCCGGCGCGTTGGCATAGGTGCCCGGAAGCCAGAACTGCACCGGGAACAGTGCGGCCTTCACCGCGAAGACGATCATCAGCAGCATCGCCGCGACACGGACCAGCGCGGCCTCTTCTGCCGGGATCTCCTGCAGGCGCACGGCAAGATCGGCGATATTGAGCGTGCCCGTGGTCGCATAGAGCGTGCCGAGCGCGAACAGGAATAGCGTCGAGCCTGCCAGATTGATGACGACATATTGCAGGCCCGCGCGCATCCGTTCGCGCCCGCCAGAGTGGATCATCAGCCCGTAGGAGGCGATCAGCAGCACCTCGAAGAAGACGAAGAGGTTGAAGATGTCCCCGGTCAGGAAGGCGCCGCAGATGCCCATCAGCTGGAACTGGAACAGGGCGTGGAAATGCCGGCCGCGCGCGTCCCATCCGGTCGCAATGGCGTGGATCAGCACGATCAGCGCCAGGACCGAGGTGATCAGCACCATCAGCGCCGACAAACGGTCCAGCACCAGGACGATGCCGAAGGGCGCGGGCCAGTTGCCCAGGTAATAGACCTCGGTGCTGCCGCCTGCCGCCAGCGCGGCAAGCCCGAGCGCGATGACGGCCAGTGCGACGGTCCCGGTGACCGAGGCGATCCGCGCGAGCTGGATGTCGTGACGCATCACAAAGCCGATCAGCGGCGCCAGCAGTGCCGGCAGGATGACAGGCGCGATTACCCAGTGGTTCATTGTGCCGGGCCTTCCAAAGCTTCGTCTTCCCCTGCGTCCGGTTTGTCGAGGTCGATCCGGTCACTGCCGGATTCCAGGTGCGCGCCAAGCGCGACCATCACCAGCACCGCCGTCATCCCGAACGAGATCACGATGGCGGTCAGCACCAGCGCCTGCGGCAGCGGGTCGGTGTAGCTGGCCTCGCCATAGGGCGACAGGATCGGCGGCTGGTTCACGGTCAGTCGGCCCGAGGCGAACAGGAAGATGTTCACCGCATAGGACAGCAGCGCAAGGCCGAGGATCACCGCGAAGGCGCGCAGGCGCAGGATCAGGTAGACCCCGGCGGCGGTCAGGGCGCCCACGGAGGTGGCGACGACGATCTCCATCTCAGTTCTCCCCCTGCCGTGCCAGCCGCGTCCGGTCGGACGGGTCGTAGTCCATCGGTTCGACGTTCATGGTCTCGCCCGCATAACGCGCGATGCGCGACAGGCTGTAGAGCATCAGCATCACCGCCCCCAGCACCGTCAGGAACACGCCAAGATCGAACAGCATCGCGGTGGCAAGCTCGAACTCCTCGATGGGCGGGATGTGGACATAGCCGAAGGCGCTGGTCAGGAACGGCCGCCCGGCCAGCCAAGCGCCTGCGCCGGTCAGACCGGCGATCACCGCGCCCAGGCCGATCATCGCGTGATACTCGATCCGCTGGCGGCTTTGCGTCCAGGCGAAACCCGAGGCCATGTACTGCATCAGAAGTGCGATCGAGATCACCAGGCCCGCGACGAACCCGCCGCCGGGCTGGTTGTGGCCGCGCAGGAAGATGTAGATCCCCACGACGACGGCGATCGGCATCATCACTCGCGTCGCGACGACCATCATCAGCGGGTGCCGGTCGCGCGAGCGGTCCTTGGAATAGTCGGTGTTGCGCAGCTTGCGCGCCGCCGGGCCGCTCAGAAGCGCCTCCATCAGTGCGAAGATGATCAGGCCGGCAATGCCCAGCACGATGATCTCGCCATAGGTGTCGTAACCGCGGAAATCGACCAGGATCACGTTGACCACATTGGTGCCGCCGCCCCCCTCGTAGGAATTGGCGAGGTGGTAATCCGCGATGGTCGCGGTGTCGCGCAGCATGAACGCATAGGCCAGCGCGCCCACGCCGCAGCCCGCGGCGATCGCGATGACGCCGTCGCGCACCCGGCGCACCGCACCGCTTTCGATGGGCGAGGATTTCGGCATGTAGTGCAGCGCCAGCAACAGGAACATGATGGTCACGGTCTCGACCGAGATCTGCGTCAGCGCCAGGTCCGGGGCCGAAAGGTAGACGAACCCGACCGAGATCGTCAGCCCGATCACGCCCATCACGACAAGCGCGCGGAACCGGTTCCGGTGCACCGCGACCATGGATGCGGTCGCGACCAGAAGCAGGATCCAGCCGACCGCCGCCATCGGCGGAATCGGCAGCAACCCGCGCGTGGGTGCTGGCATGCTGCCGCCCCGCCAGGCGGCAAAGCCAAGCGCAACCGTCGCCACGACGAAGATCGCCAGGTAGCGGGTCAGCGCGCCGTCATGCGTGGCTTCGGTGATGCGGCGGGACAGGCCGACGCAGACGCCCATGAGCCGGTCGAAGATCGCCTTCGCCTCGGGTCGAGGGGCGGCGATCCAGATCCGGTCGAGCGGCGCATGCATCGCCAGCAGGACCGCACCGCCCAGCACGGCGACGATCGACATGTACAGCGCCGGGGTGATCCCGTGCCAGATCTTCAGGTGGAAATCGGGCAGATCGCCCCCGGTCACTGCGCCGGCGGCGATCTTGACCAGCGGTTCGACCAGAACAGGCTGCAGGCCGATCAGCACGACAAGCCCCACCAGCAGCGCGGGTGCGGCCCACATGCCGAAGGACGGGTCGTGCGGCTTGTGCGGATAGTCGTCACGCACTGGGCCCAGGAACACATGGACGATGAAGCGGAAGGAATAGGCGACCGAAAGCAGTGCGCCGATGGTGGCGAGAATCGGAACCGCGTAGTGGCTGCCGGCCCAGTCGGTGTGCGACGCCTCTTCGAGCATCATCTCTTTCGACAGGAAGCCGTTGAGCGGGATGATCCCGGCCATCGACAGCGCCGCAAGGGTGCCGATGGTGAAGGTCACGGGCATCAGCGTGCGCAGGCCGCCCAGCCGCTTGATGTCGCGGGTATGCGCCTCGTGATCGACGATCCCGGCGGTCATGAACAGCGCCGCCTTGAAAGTCAGGTGGTTGATGATGTGGAACACCGCCGCGACCGCTGCCATCGGCGTGCCGAAGCCCAGCAGCATCGTCAGCAGCCCCAGATGGCTGACGGTCGAGAACGCCAGCAGCGCCTTGAGATCGTCCTTGAACAGCGCGATCAGCGCGCCGAGCACCATGGTGATCAGCCCGATGGTCGAGACGATGTAGAACCATTCCGGCGTGCCGGAAAGCGCGGGCCACATGCGGGCCATCAGGAACACGCCCGCCTTCACCATCGTTGCCGAGTGCAGATAGGCCGAGACCGGCGTCGGTGCCGCCATCGCGTGCGGAAGCCAGAAGTGGAACGGGAACTGCGCCGACTTGGTGAACGCGCCCAGCAGGATCAGGATCAACGCAGGCACGTACCATTCCGAGGCGCGGATCTGGTCGCCCGCCGCGAGGATGTCGGTCAGGTCATAGCTGCCGACGATCTGGCCGAGGATCAGCATGCCCCCGATCATCGCCAGCCCGCCCGCGCCGGTCACGGCAAGCGCCATGCGCGCGCCCTGACGGCCTTCGGGCAGGTGTTTCCAATAGCCGATGAGCAGGAAGGACGAGAGACTGGTCAGTTCCCAGAAGATCAGCAGAAGCAGGATGTTGTTCGACAGGACGATGCCCAGCATCGCGCCCTGGAACAGCAGAAGATAGGTGTAGAACTGCCCCATCGGGTCATCGCCCGACAGGTAGTAGCGCGCATAAAGCGTGATCAGCAGGCCGACACCCAGGATCATGCCAGCGAACAGCAGGCCCAACCCGTCAAGGAAGAAGGACGCCGACAGTCCCAGCTGCGGCAGCCAGTTCAGCTCGGCGGTGATGACCTGCCCGTCCAGGACCTGCGGCGCATGGATCAGCAGCATGGTCAGGGCCAGCGCCGTCGGAAGGGCGGTGAAGATCGCGCAGGCATTTCGCCCCGCGCGGATCATGACACCTGGAAACAGCGCCCCCAGAAAGGGAAGAAGCGCGATTACGATGAGCGATTGATCTTCCGCGGTCACGAACTCTCCTGGCCTTCTATTGGTCTGCGCCAGCGCTTTATTGGACTGCCAGCGCCCTGTTTGCAAATAGAGGTTCAGGCCGCAACAGCCAATTCCGTCGGTGCGGATCAGGCTGCGTCACTTTTTCGCCATGCGGGATCGATTTGTGGAACGGGATTGGGGCTGCGGGCACCAACAGGCCGGGTCGGTGACCGCTCTGGCAGAATCGACGGGCGCGGTGTGCGCTCGTCGGAATCAAGGCGGCGGGCTTACGGCATCAGTTGGCCGCCGTTCACCTCGATCGTCTGGCCGATGATATAGCCTGCCATCGCCGCGGATGAGAGGAACAGGTAAGCGCCCACGCAATCCTCGGCCACGCCCAGCCTGCCTTGGGGAATCGTGGCAAGCATGGCGTCAAGCTGCTCCTTGGTGGAATAGCGTTCGTGGAAAGCGGTGCTGATCACGCCGGGGGCGACCGCGTTCACGCGGATACCGTGGCCGATCCACTCTTTTGCCATGCCGCGGGTCACGTTGGACACGAAGGCTTTCGAGGACCCGTAAAGCCCCGCGCCGCCGCTTGCGCCGTTGCGCGCGGCGACGGATGTCGTGTTGATCACGAAGCCGCCCTGCTTCTTCAGGTATGGAAGCGCCGCACGCGAGGCGGTGAGAATCGACCTAGCGTTCAGGTCCATGACCGCGTCGTAGTCCGCATCCGTCACGTCGCCATAGGCGATCCGCTTGACCATTCCGCCAGCGTTGTTGACCAGGCCGTGGAGCCCGTCAAGCGCCTGCGCCGCTTTCTCAACCGCGGCGGCCAGGGCACTGGAATCGCACGCGTCCGCCTGCACCAGTACCGTCGTGCCGCCGTCTTTTTCGATGTCGGCGGCCAGCGCCTCGGCGGCATCCTTGCTGGCATTGTAGTGAATCCCGACCTTGGCACCCTGCGCGGCATATGCGCGGGCAAGTGCCGCGCCGATTCCGGTGGAGGACCCGGTGATCAGAACTGACCGACCGTTCAGTTCGGGAAGGGTAAAGGGGGCGGCGGACATCGGTGAGCTCCTTACTGCAATCGGGTTTGTCATGTTCGGGCGTGGCGCCTGCCCTGCGCGCCGAAACGGCGCACTGGCACGGGCCTGCTAATTTGTAACAATATATACAGATCAACTGTTGTGACGAGTGGCAACTTAATACCATAATGCTTCCTACCAAGAGCTGCCGCCAGAAAGGCAGCCGGGAACACATGGGAGGAGAACGACATGAAATTCTTCGCGAATGCCGCGGCGGGTTGCAGCCTGCTGGCGCTGACGGCGGTGCCGTCCCTGGCAACCGAACTCGTCGGTGCCGTGCAATTCGACGAAAGCCACGCCTTCACCAAGGCGCTGCGCGAGTTCGAACGGCTGGCCGGCGAATGCTCCGGCGGGTCGCTGACCTTCGATCTGCACCTCAATTCGGAACTGGGGCTGGAGAAGGACTACTTCGAGAACATGAGCCAGGGCATCGCGGTCGACTATGCGATCGTCAGCCCGTCGCATATGTCCACCTTCTCGCAGAAGGCGCCGTTGATGGACATGCCGTTCCTGTTCCGCGACATCGATCACTGGAATGCGGCGATCGAACAGGGCGCGCTGGAGCCGCTGGCCCAGGACGTGCTGGAAAAGGCCAACGTTCGGCTGATCGGTTATGCCGGCGGTGGCACCCGCAACCTGATCGTCAATCGGCCGATCACCAACATGGCCGAACTCGAGGGCCTGCCGATGCGCGTGATGGGCGCGCCGATCCAGACGCGGATCTTCGAGGCGATCAAGG
>JBFHFG010000052.1:0-10307 GCA_041583815.1 Halovulum sp. | reverse complement strand
GTCCTCGGCGGATTGCGGGCCGTGCCGCAGCAGGTCGGGCATGTCGACGGGGTCGTTCAGCACCTTCTTGGCCATCGCCATGGCCTTGTCGACGCTGCCGCCGACACCGATGCCCAGCATTCCCGGCGGGCACCATCCGGCACCCAGCCCCTCGACGGTGCGGACCACCCAGTCGGCGACCGAATCCGACGGGTTCAGCACGGTGAACTTCGTCTTGTTCTCGGACCCGCCGCCCTTGGCAGACACGGTGACCGACACGGTCTCACCGGCGACCAGCTCGGTCTGAAGCATGGCGGGGGTGTTGTCGCGCGTGTTGCGCCGCGCGCCCAGCGGGTCGGCAACGATCGAGGCGCGCAGCGGGTTCGAGTCAAGCGCGTAGGCCCGGCGCGCGGCCTCGTCCACCATATCCTGCAGCGACCGGGCCCAGTCGGTGCGCGCGGCGACGCCGACCTCGACGAAGACGTTGACGCTGCCTGTGTCCTGGCAGATCGGGCGTCGGCCTAGTGCACACATGCGCGAATTCACCAGGATCTGCCGCATCGCGTTGCGCGCGCTGTCGCTTTGCTCGGCCTCATAGGCGCGGGCCATGGCAGCGATGAAATCGGGCGGATGGAAGTACGAGACGTATTGCAGCGCATCGGCGATGCTTTCGATCAGGTCCGCTTCGGTGATCCGCCCGTTGGCCATCAGCCCTGGTCCTTGTTCCCCTGGTCCGCGGCGCGCGCGCGGGCTTCGATCTGCTCGGCCCGCTTGATGACGGGCGCGTCGATCATCATACCGTCCAGGGTGGCCACCGCGCCACCGTCGCGAACCGCGTTGCGCACGCGACCTGCCCAGGCAACCTCCTCCGGGGTGGGGGCGAAACCCTTCCGGGCCGGGGCGATCTGCGCCGGGTGGATCAGCAGCTTGCCGCCAAAGCCAAGTGCTACCGCGTGCCGGACATCGTCCAGTACCGCGTCTTCATCGCGCACCGCCGTGGTCACGCCATCCAGCGGTGCGGGCTGACCGGACAGCCGCGCGGCCAATACCAGGGCGGCACGCGCGTGCAGCAACGCCTCGCGCGTGTGAGCCGCGCCCAAATCGGCGGCATAGTCGATCGACCCGAACGCCAACCGCGCACAGGCCCCCGCAAGCGCTTCGGCGTTGCGCAGGCCGCGCGCGGTTTCGACCAGCGCGATCACCGGCTTGCCGGTGCGGGCGGCCACCTCGGCACAGGTTCTTGGGGTTTCGGCTTTGGGCAGGACGACCGCCGCGGCCGGCAGGTCCGCAAGTGCGGCAAGGTCCCTGTCGAACCATTCGGTTCCGGCGGCGTTCACCCGGACCAGCACCGGCAGGGGCGCATTGGCGGCGGCACCCAGACCGACGCGGGCGGCGTCCTTGTCGGCCGGGGCCACGGCATCTTCCAGGTCCAGGATTACGGCGTCGGCCCCCGCCGCGCAGGCCTTAGGGAACCGGTTCATCCGGTTGGCGGGCAGGAACAGCGGCAGCGATAGCGTTGCAAGGGTCATGAGGGCTGCTCCGGGTTGGGTGGCGCCTGCAAATTGCCTGCCGTCGCCTGGGCGGGCCAATAGGAAAAGCTTCGGGCGGTCATATCCCGCCTCTATCGCTGCCGGGGCAGGCATTGCCCCTGCCAATACCCCAGCAAGCGATATGTTATTTCCGTCGGCGCGCGCGATCCGCCATCCTTGACGCTCTGATGGAACTTACGGGGAACGATACATGTCAGGCGACCTATCAGGCCTTCTCGTCGTCTCGCTGGAGCAGGCCGTCGCGGCACCCTACCTTTCGGGTCGACTGGCCGAGGCAGGGGCGCGCGTGATCAAGGTCGAGCGGCCCGAGGGCGATTTCGCGCGCCAGTACGATCACCTGGTGCACGGGGAAAGCGCCTATTTCGTCTGGTTGAACCGGGGCAAGGAGTCGGTCTGTCTTGACCTGAAGTCCGATGCCGATCGCGGCATAATGGAAGCGATGCTGAAACAGGCGGATGTGTTCATCCAGAACCTCGCCCCCGGTGCGATCGAACGGCTGGGCTTTGCCCCCGACCGCCTGCGCGCGCAGAACCCCAAGCTGATCACCGTGTCGATCTCGGGCTATGGCGACGAAGGGCCCTATGCCCGGCGCAAGGCCTATGACCTGCTGGTGCAGGCTGAAACCGGCCTGTCGGCGATCACCGGGAACGAGCATGGCTCGGCCCGTGTCGGCGTGTCGGTCTGCGATATCGCCTGCGGGATGACCGCGCACCAATCGGTGTTGCAGGCGCTGATCGCGCGGCATCGCACGGGGCAGGGGCGGCATGTGGCGGTCAGCCTGTTCCACGCGCTGACCGACTGGATGAACGTGCCCTACCTGCAGTACGCCTATGGCGGCAAGACGCCGGACCGGAACGGTCTGAACCATCCGACCATCGCGCCCTACGGCGCCTATGCCTGCGGCGACGGCAAAGAGATCCTGTTCTCGATCCAGAACGAGCGGGAATGGGTCCGTTTCTGTGCCGATGTTCTGGGCGACGCCGATATTGCGACCGACGCCCGCTTCGATGGCAATTCGCAGCGGGTGGCGCACCGGACCGAGCTGGACGACATTATCCTGCGCGTGTTCTCTGGCGCCGACCGTGCCACCATCAGCGCCCGGCTCGAGGGCGCGGGCATCGCCAACGGCGCTGTCAGCAGTATGGAGGATCTGGCCCAGCACCCGCAGAACCGGTTCGTCGAGGTCGACACGCCGACCGGGCCGGTCCGCCTGCTGGCACCGGGGGCGACCGTCGACGGGGCGGTGCCGCAATTCGGGCCGGTCCCCGCGCTGGATGCCCATGGCGACAAGATCCGGCAGGAGTTTGCGTCCGTCGATGCCTGAGCCCAACCCGACCGTTCACCGCTTGCTGGACGCCTTGCGCAGCGCAGGGGCGCGGCGTGTACTGGATATCGGCTGCGGGCCGGGGGCACTGGCCGGTCCGCTTCTGGGCGCGGGATACGAGGTCACGGGGATTGATCCGCAGCCCGCGATGATCGACGCGGCGCGCGCACGCTTTCCCAAGGCCAGCTTCCTGACCGGTCAGGCGCAGGCACTACCTTTCGCCGCCGGGGCGTTCGATGCGGCGATCTTCCTGAACGCGCTGCACCATGTTCCGCATGGTGCGATGCTACCCGCATTGTGCGAGGCGCTGCGTGTCCTTGTCCCCGATGGCGTTCTGATCGTCATCGAACCGCTTGCCGAAGGCCCGTATTTCGAGGCCATGCGCCCAGTCGAGGACGAAACCGAGATCCGGGCACAGGCGCTGACCGCGCTCGATGCCTTCCGTGCGCAGCGCGGTGCCGTGCTGGCACATCACGAGCGCTATGACAGGGTCAGCCGGTTTTCGGACGTGGACGCGTTTGCCAGGGCGCTCAGTGCGGCAGACCCGGCGCGGGCAGCAGCGGTCGAAACCAACGGCGCGGCTTTGGCTGACCTGTTCGCGGAACATGCGGTGGCGGCGCCAAATGGCTACCGGTTGGTGCAACCGCTGGCGCTGTGGGTGTTCCGAAAGGACGTCTAACGGGGCCGGGGCGCGGCGACCGCGCCCCGAACCGACCGGGCATCAGGCACCGCGCATGATCGCGGCGACGCCGGTGCGGCTGACCTCGACCATGCCCAGCGGTACCATCAGCGCGACGAAGGCGTCGATCTTCTCGGGGGCGCCGGTCAGTTCGAAGACGAAGCTTTCCAGTGTCGAGTCGACCACGTTGGCGCGGAACACCTCGCCGGTGCGCATCGCCTCGACCCGCTTCTCGCCGGTGCCATTGACCTTGACCAAGGCCAGTTCCCGCTCGACCGAGGGGCCTTCGACGGTCAGGTCGTTGACGGAATAGACCGGAACCATCCGCTCAAGCTGGGCCTTGATCTGCTCGATCACCGCGGGCGTGCCGGTGGTGACGATGGTGATCCGCGAGCGGTGCCCCTGGTGGTCTACCTCGGCCACGGTCAGGCTGTCGATGTTGTAGCCCCGGCCCGAGAACAGGCCGATGACGCGGGCAAGCACGCCCGCCTCGTTGTCGACGAGGATCGTCAGCGTGTGGGTTTCCTGGTGATCGCCCAGCGGATTGCGCAGGTTGTAGGCGCTCTTGCGGCTGGAGCCTTTCTTGATGGCGAGTGCGTTCATGGTTTTCCTCGGTTTCATGCGGCGCCGGCGCGGACCGGCGAGATCAGGCTGGTGCCCGGGGGCGGCAGGGTCGCGCCCTCGGGCAGGACGTGGTCGTAGAACAGGGCAAAGCGGGCGCGGATGCGCGCGCTGTCGGTTTCGGTCATCTCGGTCTTGTGGCGGTCGCGCCGGCCCGCGTTGAGCTGGATGAACCGGGTCGAGAGCACTTCGTCGGCGATGGTCTGCGGGTCGCCGGCAATCCCGAGATGGTCCAGGATGTCAGCGGCGACCGCCGGTGTGTCGAAGGCCAGCCGGTCATAGCGCAGGATGCGGACGCCGGGCAGGGCAAGCCACTGCGCCAGCGTCTCCATCTGGTTCTCGATGCCCCGGATGGCGTCGTCGAGGTCGTGGATCTCGGAAAAAGCGGGCTTGCCATTGGCGCGCGCGCGTTTCCCGTGATCCACCATTGAAAGCGCCACGTCGCGCGGGTCACGCACCACCACGTGAACCAGCGCGCCGTCACGGACCATCCGGCACACCGCCGGATCGGGGCGGGTGTGGGTCTTGAAGACCAGCGGATGCCCCTGCGCCGCGACCGCCGCACGCATCCGCGCGGCGGCATCCTCGTCGACATGCTCGATCGCGTTGATCTTGCGGCTGACGGTGACGCCGTGCAGGCGCAGCGCGGGCTGTGGATGGCCCGCGCGTTCCAGCGCCACCAGCGCAAGCTGGTAGGCAAGCGTGGACCCGCTTTTCGTCAGGCCGTAGCTGAAGACGATCTGCGGGCCCATGCGACGACCTCAGACGAGAACCGCGCCGCCGGCGTCGATCGCGCCCTTGGTCGAGGCCTGCCCCAGCAGCATCTCGTTGTGGGCCTTGCCCGACGGGATCATCGGGAAGCAGTTCTCGTGCTTCTCGACAACGCAGTCGAAGATCACCGGGCCGTCGTAGTCCAGCATCTCCTGGATCGCGTCGTCCAGGTCGGCTGGGTTGGTGCAGATGATCCCCTTGGCGCCGAAAGCCTCGGCCAGCTTGACGAAATCGGGCAGTGCCTCGGACCAGCTTTGGCTGTAACGCTCGCCGTGCAGCAGTTCCTGCCATTGCCGGACCATGCCCAGGCGTTCGTTGTTCAGGATGAACTGCTTGACCGGCAGGCGGTACTGCACCGCGGTGCCCATCTCCTGCATGTTCATCAACCACGAGGCTTCGCCCGCGACGTTGATGACCAGGCTTTCGGGGTGCGCGACCTGCACGCCGACCGACGCCGGCATGCCGTAACCCATGGTCCCCAGCCCGCCCGAGGTCATCCAGCGGTGCGGCTCATCGAAACCCAGGAACTGCGCTGCCCACATCTGGTGCTGGCCAACCTCGGTGGTGATATAGCGGTCACGGCCCTTGGTCAGCGCCTCCAGCCGCTCCAGCGCGTACTGCGGCTTGATCGTCGTTTCCGAGTTCTCGTAGGACAGCGACTTCACGGCGCGCCAGTCCTCGATTTTCGCCCACCACTTGGCGACGGCCTCGGACCTGGTCTTGCGGCCACGCGACTTCCAGATCTTCAGCATGTCTTCCAGAACATGGCCGATATCGCCGACGATCGGGATGTCGACATGGATGTTCTTGTTGATGGACGACGGGTCGATGTCGATGTGCACCTTGATGGAGCGCGGGCTGAACGCGTCGGTGCGCCCGGTGATCCGGTCGTCGAACCGCGCGCCGATGCACAGCATGAAGTCGCAGTCATGCATCGTCCAGTTGGCCTCGTAGGTGCCGTGCATGCCCAGCATCCCCAGCCAGTTCGCACCCGAGGCGGGGTAGCAGCCCAGCCCCATCAGCGTCGAGGTGATGGGGAAGTTGGTGGCCGAGACCAGCTCGCGCAGCAACTGGCTTGCGCCAGGGCCGGAGTTCACGACACCGCCGCCCGAATAGATCACCGGGCGTTCGGCATTCTCCAGCGCCTCGACGGCGGCTGTAATCGCCTCGATGTCGCCCTTGACCTGCGGCTGGTAGTGGCCGGTGCTGGCCTTGGCGGGCGCGACATAGGTGCCGGTGGCAAACTGGACATCCTTGGGAATGTCGACCAGCACCGGGCCGGGACGGCCGTGGGTGGCGACGTGAAATGCCTGGTGAATGGTCTCGGCCAGGCGGTTGGTGTCCTTCACCAGCCAGTTGTGCTTGGTGCAGGGGCGGGTGATGCCGACGGTGTCCGCCTCCTGAAAGGCGTCATTGCCGATCATGAAGGTCGGAACCTGGCCCGACAGAACGATGATCGGGATCGAGTCCATCAGCGCGTCCGTCATGCCGGTGACGGCATTGGTCGCACCCGGACCCGACGTGACCAGGACGACACCCGGCTTGCCGGTCGCACGGGCATAGCCTTCGGCGGCGTGGGTCGCGCCCTGTTCGTGCCGAACGAGGATGTGGCGGATGTCGTTCTGCTGGAAGATCTCGTCATAGATCGGAAGCACGGCGCCGCCCGGATAGCCGAATACCGTGTCGACGCCCTGATCCTTCAGTGCCTTCACAACCATCTGCGCGCCGGTCATCTTCCCAGCCATGTGACTTCTCCTGTCTTCGCGGGCCCGGTCTTGCCCGCCTCGTCCCTCTCGGGTCTGAACTTGTCCCTTGCGGGTCTGAAACTGTGCCGTTCGGGCACAAAAAAGGCCCCATCCGGGGCCTGTGCGCGAGCGATCCGGACGGTGGTTCTACCCCCGCCAGAGCCCGCGCATTCCGATAAGTACTACGATCCGTGTCATGGACCCGTTTGTAGGGGCGGTGTTTTCCGGGGTCAACAGCCAAGGTGATCTTTTTGAAAATTTCGTTCAGGACCGAAATCGCGCACGGAATGGCAAGTCGGCGGCCTCATTCCGCACGATCCAGTTCGATCGGTTGGCCGTGCGGTGTCGCCCGCGCTGCAATCTGCCATCGGTCCGCCAGGGCCGGGATCTGGCCCCGGTCGGCGATGCCGCGGCTGCCCAGCAACGCCTCGAGCGCGTCCAGCCACCTCTCGTAATACGCCTCGGGGTCGGCATTGCGGACGCGCGGGGCAAAGCTCTCGGCCCATTCGGTCCATGTGAACACGCCCGCCTCGTTCAGGGCGACGGTCATGGCGAACAACTGTGCCTGCCAGGGCTGCGAGAAAGGCGGCTCTTCTGGGCCGCCGAGGGGTATTGCCCCGGTCGGGTCAGGCGGGGTCAAGATACGGCTCCCATGCGTCGATGCTGATGCTCAGCGTCGGGTCGGCACCTTCGCCATACAACTCCCCGGCGTCGAAACGGACGGTGTACAGCCACTCGGGCGCCTCGCCCGCGCCATGCGCGTGTGCGTCCGCATAGATGTGGTGCCCGCGTATGGCCTCGACCACGCCGGTCTTCTGTCGCGCATAGGCGGGTAGGCGGGTGTGCCCGAGGGGCTGGTGATTGCGCGTCCGCACCCGGTCGCCAGGGGAAAAGCGGGCAGGGGCACTGGCTGGACGGTCCACCGGGGACCCGGCGGACAGCACTGCGGCGACGCGATCCGGTTTCAGACAGCGCGTTGCCGCCTTGCCGGGGGCCAGGGACTGCCCCGAAGACAGTTCTTCATAGCTCAGTTCGCCCGCATCCCTCAGCAGCGCCTCGAGCGCGCGGATCCAGATCTCGTAATAGGTCGAACCGTAGTATACCGCCGGGGGCAGGCTTTCGCGGGCATGACGCGAGCTGTCGATGTTCCAGTGCCCCAGGACGCCGCAGCACAGCGTGATGCCCAGCGCGCGGCGTTCCCATTCGGCATGGAACAGGGGCTCGTCCCGTTCCGGCGCCACGGGGCCGAACCCGGCCCGGCCGCCAACATCCTGCGGCCCGTTCACGCGGGCACCCGGGCGACGCCGCAGCCGATCATGCTGTCGCGGGTCACCAGGTCTGCCAGCTCGGCCTCGCACAGCCCCTCGCTCCCGTCGGGGCGCATCGGGACCACCAGGTAGCGGACCTCGGCGGTGCTGTCCCAGACGCGAATGCCGGTGTCCGGGGGCAGGGTGACGCCGAATTCGGCCAGCACCGCGCGGGGTTCGCGCACCGCACGTGCGCGATAGGCGGGCGCCTTGTACCAGGCAGGCGGCAGGCCCAGCACCGGCCATGGATAGCAGGAGCACAATGTACAGACGACAAGGTTGTGCAGGTCGGGCGTGTTGAAGATGGCGACCATGTGCTCGCCCTGACGGCCGCCAAAGCCCATCTCGGCGATGGCGCTGGTGGCATCCTCGGCCAGGCGGGCGGCGAAAGCGGGGTCGGTCCAGGCGCGTGCGACGACCTGCGCGCCGTTGCGCGGCCCGACCTTGTGTTCGTAGGTATCGACAATGGCATCGACCGCGGCCGGGTCTATCAGGCCCTTCGCGGTCAGGATCGTCTCGATCGCACGGACGCGCGCGGTCATCCGATCCATGTCATTGTCTTGATGGTCGTGGTCGTGCAAAGATGAATTCCGATTTCCAAACGTGTGACGGGATTTGGTTTTTTCCTGCCACGCCGTGTCCATATTTTTCAGAATGATGGGAAAACAGTGTTCCGTAAAGAGGACGGCGGCGCTAGAAGAAACGCCGGATGATGTGACGATACGTCAAGGAGGAAGGCGGATGGACCGCCGGAAGTTTCTGCAGGCCACCACCCTCGGGGGGGCGGGAACCGCTATTGCGGCCCCCGCGCTGGCTCAGAACCGGCGGACGCTGACGCTGGTGACGACCTGGGGCCGCGGCACTGACGGTGTGCACGACGCTGCGCAGCATGTCGCCGATTCCATCAGCCAGATGAGCGATGGCGCCCTGACCGTTGACCTGAAGGCCGCCGGGGAATTGGTGCACGCCTTCGACGTGTTCGACACCGTGACGTCCGGCCAGGTCGACATGTACCACGGGCCCGACTACTGGTTCACCGGCCAGCACCCGGCTTATGCCTTCTTCACCACCGTTCCCTTCGGGATGACCGCGACCGAGATGGCCGCCTGGTACTACCAGGACGGCGGGCACGAACTGCACGACAGGTTGGGCGACATCTTCAAGCTGAAGTCGTTCCTGGCGGGAAACACCGGTGCGCAGGCGGGTGGCTGGTATCGTCGGTTGATCACCGGCCCCGAGGCGTTCCAGGGTCTGAAGATCCGGATGCCGGGTCTTGGTGGCAAGGTGATGATGGAACTGGGGGCCGAGGTAATCACGCTTCCCGGTGCCGAGGTGTACGAGGCGCTGGCCGCCGGCACCATCGACGCGACCGAATGGGTCGGCCCCTGGGCGGACGAGCATGCGGGGTTCGACGACCTTGTCAGTTATTACTACCCGGCGGGCTTCCACGAACCGGGCGGCGGCTTGACGCTGGCGCTGAATCGGGACGTCTATGAAAGCCTGATCCCCGCGCACCAGCGTATCATCGAGGTTGCCGCCGCCGAAACGCACCAATGGTCGCTGTCGCAGTTCCTGTCGCACAATGGCCGGGCGATGCAGCGGATGGCCCGCTCGAACAACGTCACGCTGGCCGAGTTTCCGGCGGATGTCTGGGATGCGTTCGCCGCCGCCGCCGCGCGCATCCACCGAGAGCATATGGACGACTCCCTGTATGCCGAGATCCACGACAGCTATCTGCGGTCCATGCGGGCCAGCAGCAGCTGGTTGTCCGCGTCCGAGCTGCCCTACCGCATCCAGCGTGACAGGTTGATGGGCTGAGGCGGCGTTTCAGACTCCGTTAACCTTTGTTGCGATACACCTGCCGAAACATTTCGAGGCAGGCGACGCAGCAGATGAGCAACGAATTCCCGCGGCCGCAACTTCTGGTGCACGTGGGCTTCCACAAGACCGGGTCGTCGACCGTGCAGATGGCGCTGTCTGCACAGGCCGACATGCCAGGTGCCGGGTTCCATTACCCGCAGGCGGGGCGTCTGGCGCATTGGCCCCACGCGCATCACCAGCTGATCGAGGATCTTCGCCACGGGCGCCCCGGCAGCCTGGCTGCCCTCGCATCCGAGGTGGCCGCCACGGGTGCCGCGCTGACCGTCATCTCGTGTGAGGATCTGGCGACGATCGAGAATGCGCGCCTGATGGGGCATATCCGCTCGGCGTTTCCAGATCACGATGTCCGCGCGCTGGCCGTGGTGCGGCCCCACGTGGATTGGCTGCGCTCAATGTACCTGGAACGCGTGAAGCGCGGCGTGACGATCCTGGCCCCGATGGACTATTTCC
>JBFHFG010000051.1:0-10423 GCA_041583815.1 Halovulum sp. | reverse complement strand
CCGTCGGGTCCGTGCCATCGGTCGGGTCCGTGCCGTCCGTCGGATCGGTACCATCGGTGCCGTCGGTCCCATCCGTAGCGTCGCCACCATCGGAACCATCGTCATCGCCCCCGCTGGCGGCCAGCGCGGCCAGCCCGAGCAGACCTGCGCCAGCGGCGATACCGATCGCCTCTTCGCTCAAACCGCCGCCCAGACCAGCGACACCACCAGCTGCATCGACATCACCTTCGGTACCATCACCCAGGATGAGACTGTGAAGCGAGCCATTTTCGGCCGGGGTGTAGTAATCCTTCACGACGATCGTATCGCCGTTCTTCAGCGAGATGATCAGATCGTCACCATCGTTGGAATAACGCAAGATCTCTTCGCGCGTCGCGTCGACCCTTACCCTGATTTCCGAACCGGCCTGAATGGCGGTCTGCGTCATCGTCCCCATCTCCTGGTCTGCACGGCGTCTGCCGCAAGTTTGAGATAACTCATAAGTATGTATACTCACCTAAAGTATATATAGCTCACCTTTAGGTATGGATTGTCAACACCAATATCCCAGTAGCGGGAAATTCGAGGCCCATGCGGGCTGTGACAAACGGTTTGGCCACCTTCGCAGCCTGGTCGCCCCCCCTATGCGCCGAGCCTGGGTCGGGAGCCCCCCTTGGCGGGGCTTCCCGTCAACCCGTGCGGGCACCGGTCAGATCAAATCGGTGCTGTCTAGTTCAATACTGCCCAGAATGCCTTCCGCACCGGTCAGATCCGAAAGCTGGTCGGTGATCTGATCCGTCAGCCCCGACAACGAGACAGAGCCGCCTAGCAGTCCCGGCACCAGGCCGCCGTCGCCCAGCAGAGGCTCGGTCGCGCCGCTCAGGACGTCACCGAACAAGCCACCGTCCTCGGATCCGTCACCGAGCAAGCCGGTCCCCGCAATATCGCCGAGCAGGCCTTCTTCGCCGGTCAGCGCGCCCAGCAGGCCCCCATCCCCGACAATGTCGCCAAGCAGGTCGTCCGCACCGGTCAGGTACCCCAGATCACCCGAGTTGCCGGTCAGGTCCCCCAGCAACCCGCCATCGGCAAGCAACGGATCCAGCAGTCCGTCACCGGCCCCGAGATCCTCGAGAAGATCACCGGTCGTGTCCGCAACAAGATCGCCGACAGCACCGGATAGTCCGGTATCATCGAAAAGCCCGCCAAGCGGTCCATCTTCACCGGTCAGGCCATCGAGCACCGCCTCGCCCGCATCGAGCACGACAGCAGCCGGGCCGTCATCGCCGATCAGGCTGTCAACAATGCCCGATCCAGCCTCGACCAGGCCGCCCACGGCGCCTTCTTCACCCAGAATGCCGCCCAGAAGCCCATCGTCGCCGCCGGGCAGTCCGCCAGAAAGCAGGTCGCCGGTCAGGCCGGTTGCCTCCAGCACCTCGCCCAGCACACCTTCGCCTTCGGTCAGGCTGCCCGAAAGCCCTGTACTTTCAAGAAGATCACCAACAAGAGAGCCCTCGCCCAGCAGGCCATCCGTCACGGAAGACAGGGGATCCTCATCACCCGCCTCAGACCCCAGAAGCCCGCTTCCGGTCAGAGCGCCAAGAAGCCCGTCCTCGCCGGTAATCGCCCCTGCTAGCCCGTCGTTGCCGACGATCTGCCCCAGAAGTCCATCGGCCCCTGTCACGCCGCCAAGAAGTCCATCGTTCCCGGTCAGGTCACCCAGGATGCCGTCATCCGCAAGGATGGTATCCAGCACACCGGAGCCTTCCGGGGCGGTGGCATCATCGGTCGGATCGGTGGCGTCGGTGGGTTCTGTGCCGTCCGTCGGATCCGTAGTGTCCGTGGGGTCGGTGGGATCGGTCGAATCCGTCGGATCAGTGGGCTCCTCCGGCTCGGTCGTGGAATCGCCACTGCCGTCCGAACCACCGCTGACAGCAGCAACCAAACCTGCGGCACCTAGCGCGCCAAGGGCAGCGATAGCTTCGGGGGCCGCCAGGCCCGCACCCAGACCGGCGGCTTCATCGACATCCACCACGCCCTCGACACCGCTGAACGTGCCATCCGTGAACATGAGCCTGTGCGCAGCACCCGAGTCCGCAGACGCGTAAAATTCGCGCACGAGGATCTGATCGCCGGAGTTCAGTTCGACAACTAGGTCGTTGCCTGCCTTCATGTAGCGGCTGATATCGCCGGCGACCGCGCTGATCGTAACATCGACCTGCGCACCCGCCAGGAGAGTCGTCGTGGCCATCGGTATGCCCCCGTGTTGCCCAGCCGCCTGAGCGGCGGCAAATACATTGGTCTGGCCCAAGGCCATTCGTATGCCTTCGATAACATACTTTAGTAGTGCCGCAAATACTTTCGACAGCCCCTTGCGGAAGTTTTCACCCGGCGAACCGGCCCTCGTCCTTGCCGTGCTGGTGCCGCTAGGTCATTACGATGTAATCCGAAAGTTGATCGCCCCGGATCGGGCACTCTGCTTTTGCGCGAAGATGGGAGCTTGCCGTGCCGGAATCGCGGATACGGTTCCCGGGGTCGAATCGCCGCTCGGGCGGATTCGCAACAAGGGGAGCAATCATTGGCTGACCGGCAGGACGAAACCGCACAACCCGAAGCGTCTGGATCGGCCACGGAAAGCGCCGCCGCGAACGCACTTCCGTCCGAAGATTTCTACCGCCACATCGAGGCCGCGGCAGTGCGCCCCGTACTTCAGGCTATTGCCCGGCTGATCGCGACCGATCGGCGCGCCGTTCTGCTGGCAACGGAACGTACCGAGATCCTGCTTGCAAACGCACCGGCGAACCGGCTGGGGCTGGGCAGTCCCGAACTGCAACAGCACGTTGATTGGGCGGAACTCTGCACGGCGGCCCGCAAGGCCGGCAGCGTGGCCGTATCCATAACCTTGGCAGAGGCCGAGTTCGAAGGCGAGGTTGTTCACCTGCCCCTCGGACGCGCCGACGGCTTCCTTCTAAGGCTGTCCGAAAACGATCACGAAGCGGCATGGCTCCGCAATCGAACGCGCACGGCAACGCTGATGCGCGTCGCGCACGACCTGCGGACTCCGATCCAATCGCTCCTCGCGACGGCCGAGAACCTGTTGGACAAGACCAGCATCGGCGCCTCCGCTGACGGGCAGGATGCCCGAGCACAACTGGCGCGCGCGGCGGAAGTCGCGTTGGACCACATCAGTAACGTCCTTGCCGTCATCCGCGGCGAGCAAAGCGCCACCGGGCTTCTTCCAGACGAGGATTTCTCGATTACCGGCGAGTTGCGCAGCCTGCTTGCGATGGTCAGCCCCATTGCAACCGGCCGCGGTGCAGAGGTCGTGCTGCACCTGGATCCGCCACACGACGTATGGGTGAACGGCCCGGTGCGGTTCGTTCGAGCGCTGTGTCAGAACATGATCGACAACTCGATCAAATACGGCGGCCCCTCGATCGACGTGCACCTGACGTGCATGCCGGCTCCCGATGCAGATCAGGATTTGGCCATAACCGTCGAAGTGCGCGACCTTGGCGGTGGTCTTCCGCCCGAACAGAAAACCAGGCTGCAAAAGGCCCTGGGGGGTGACGCAACCGCTCCGACGACCAATCCCGCCGCCCCGGGCCGCGCCGGGCGGCCTTCAGCCGGCTTGAACGTGCTGGCCCATGCCCTGCGACAACTGGGTGGCACGCTGGAAGTTCTCGACCGGGGTGCCGATGGTGGTGCCTTACCTGAGGAAACGAAAGGGCCGGTCACGGGAACCATCCTTCGGGCAAGATTTACCCTTACCGCCGCCGACCCGCCCAGCGCCGCCCGCCAGCCTGACGAAAAGGGCGGCTCCCTCGACGGGGTCGCGATCCTTCTGGTCGAAGACAGCCCTGCCAGCCGCGATTGGCTGGTGCACGTGCTGCAACGCGCGGGGGCCAAGGTGCGCGCATCAGGCAACGGGAAAGAAGCACTCGCCCTGATCGAACGCCCTGATATCTCTACAGCCACCGATCTGGTGCTGACCGACATGACCCTTCCTTACATGAATGGCGTGGAACTGGCGTGGCGAATCCAGGCGGGCCAGGCCTCGGGAAAGCTGAATTGGACTGGGCCGATCCTGGGGTTGACCGCCCATGTGGATGAGAAGATCCGGGAAGCCTGCCATAACGCAGGCATTCTCAAGGTGCTGGAGAAACCGATCCGCCCGGCCGAACTATGCGCGGCGATCCGCGATGCCTTGCGACCGTCCGGGCAACCCGATGAAAAGCCAACCGAACCGGCCGCGACCAATGGAGATACCGACGGGCGGAAACCGGACGAATCGCTTCTTTCATCCTCCGTCGTCGGCGACCTTGTGGATCAATTGGGACAGGACGGCGCGCGCGGCTTCATGCGCCGTGCCTTGGCCGAGGCGCGGTCCGTGGCAGACAAGCTCCGGCGAGACGGTCCGGATGGCGATTCGGGGCGTTTGTTGCATGCCGCGACCGGCGCATGCGGGTTGACCGGCCTGACCCGCGTAGAACGTTCTCTGCGCGCGATAGAACTGGCGTTGGAAACACCCGGTACGGACCTTGCTCCGTTGTACGCCGACCTGGACGCCGCATTGCAACGAACCGAACGCGCCATTGAACTCGCGGGCTGACCCGACAAAAGCGTTTGCCGCTTGATACTTGCGAGATATCCCAACTTCGGTATACATACCTCGGTGGCGTCGGCGGGCGTAAGTCCCGCACTCAGGCGCCCCGGCGCGCCGGGCGCGGAGAACTCACCGCCAGACCGGCGCACGAAGACATGCCCTGATCCGGGCGTTGCATTCCAGTTGGCGAAAGCGGACCTGATGAACAAGACCGAAACCACCGCCCTCAGGGTTCTTGTCGCTGACGATCACGCGATGGTGCTGGAAATGTTCGAACATTTCCTGTCAAACCTGCCGGACGTCGAGGCATCGACCGCGCCGGACCTGACGTCCGCGCTTGAGAAAATCGAAAAGGAAGGCGCGTTCGACCTGGTCCTGGTGGATCTGGACATGCCCGGAATGAACGGCGTCGCCGGGCTAGGCAAGGCGCTGGAAAAGAACCAGGGCAAACCGGTTGGTCTGCTGACCAGCAACCCGTCCGCGAACGTGGTGTCCGAGGTTCTTTCGATGGGCGGCGCAGGCGTGATCCTGAAAACGGCATCCTTGAAGAATGTCGCGAACGAAATCCGGTTCATGGCGGCCGGTGGTCGGTACGTGCCCGTCGAACTTCTGGAACAGCAGCGCATCCGGACCCGCGAAGCGGGCAACTCGCCATTGTCCGCGCGCGAGATGACCGTGCTTGCATTGCTTGCCGAGGGCAAACCCAACCGCGAGATCGGCGAGGCCCTGACCCTGGCCGAAGCGACGGTGAAGATGCATGTGAAATCGATCTGTACCAAGCTTGGCGCCAGCAACCGGACGCAGGCGGTCATAGCCGCGCGGGACATGAAGATCATTTGACTGCGGTCCCGGCGCATCGCAGCACGCGGAAGCATACATACGATAGTTTTTATCCTGCTCCGAATGGACTATCCCCAAGGTGTAGAATGACCATGGGGAACTGAGCTGCATGTCGAAACCTGTGATCGTCTTCGTCGGGGCGGTGTACCCCGGCCAGTTCGGGCGGTTGTGCGACTACCTGCGCGGGACCGGGCTGGCGGAAAGCTATTTTCTGACCACTCCGGGTCATAGGGAGCGCAATCGCGCCAGGGGCGACCACATCCTCGCCTTCAAGCCGGACGGCAAAATCCTGGGACCACAAAGCTACTATTACTCGGCCAAGGTCGAGCGGTCGGCACGAATCGGCCGGGGTGTCCTGAACGCCCTGAAGGCGTTCGAGAAACAGCGCAATATCGATGTCGTCGTCGCGCATTCCCTGTGGGGGGCGCCGCATTTCCTGTATGGCGAGATCGACGCCGCGATTGTCAGCTATATCGAATTTCCCAGCTATCGCGCGCACGGCTGGGATCCGTCCTATCCGCCCGACTTGGCCCAGCGGATGGGTGACCAGAACACGGAAATGCTAAACCTTCACCAAGCGCTGCGCAGCGACCTTGTGATCTGCCCCAGCCATCACGCGAAAAAGATGTTTCCACCCGCCCTTCAGGCGAACATCGAGGTGCAGCTTGAAGGGTTCGATTTCGACACCACAAAACCGGCGAAAGCCGATCCATCCCGTCCGTTCACCATCGGCTTCTCGGCGCGCGATCTTTCCAGTTCCAAGGGCTTCGAAACCTTCGTGCGGCTTGTCGACCGGCTGGTCGAATCCGGGACCGATGCAAAGTTCGTGGCCCTGGGTGGTGCCGGTCAGACGACCTATGGCTATGAAGAACAGTGGGTGAAGCGGAAATACCAAGGCCAGGTCGCGAACTTCCGGGATCACCTGATGCAGGTCTATCCCCGTGCGGCCGAAGCAATCGAGTTTCCCGGAAAGCTGCCCTACGAAGAATTCTCGCAGCGGATCGGAGAGATCGACCTGTTCCTTTATCCCCTCAAGTTCGGCGTCGCGAACTGGGGCCTGGTCGAAATCCTTGGCCGCGGCGGCTGCGTTCTGGCACCATACCGGGGCTATGCGGCCGAGCTGATCCTGGACGACATCAACGGGCGACTGCTGCCGGACGATGATGCAGCGTGGATCGACGAGATTCTGAAGCTGAAAGACGATCCCGCCCGGCGACTCCGCTACAGCAATGCCGCGCGGGCCCTGGCGCGCCAGCAATACAGCGTTCCCGCTGTCGCGCCGCGCTACATGCGGTTGTTCCGCCAGGCAATCGACAATCGAAAGGCCCGGATCGCGCGCGAGAGCACCTAGAAACTGGCGCTGATGCTCAGCCCGATTGCCTGCCAGTCGTCCCCCGGCTGGCTGCGCAACGGGCGCGCGACGTAAAGCGAAACGGGTGTTTCGCCGAGATCGAACGCGATCGAGACGCCGATACTGCTGCGCGTGTTCCAACTGTCGTCAATCCCGCCGCCAAGCGTATTGTCCAACCCCCAGGCGGACCCGACGTCCATGAACACGCCTCCCCGCACAGGCCGCGGAAACGGCTCGGTAAACTCGCGCTGAACCTCGAGCGAGGCGACGAGGAACCGGTTCCCGCCCAATGCGTCACCCTGATCGCGGGGCCCGATTCCCCGGGGTGCGAAGCCGCGGAAGGTATCGGCACCGGGGAAAAAGCGATCAATGGCTCGGGTGTCATTGCCGGACAATCCGGTCAGGACACCACCGTTCACCCCCAACAGCAGGTAGGTCCGCTGGGCAAGCGCAAGCTGTGCCTCGATATCCAGCCTGGTGTCGGACAGCGGATCGTCAGAGAACAGGTTCCAGAAATACTGGTCGAACCGCACCCGATACCCCAGGGACCCACTATCGCTGGCGGACTCGAAACTTGCGCCGAACCGCAGATATGGCGCGGCGATCCCGTCGGTTTCCTCCAGCGTCAGCAAAGCACTGGCGCCGGGCTCCACGTCATACAAGCTGTGATCCCGGAAACCGAGCCCCGCCTCCAACCGCGCACGCTCGGTCGGGGTCCACGCCAGGAAAGGCTCGGCGCGGAGCCCTTCCTGCGCATAGCTGCGATCATCGTATTCAACGCGTTCGCCGACAATATCGAATCCCAGGTCGACCTGCTCGCCGAACGCATCCGCCCGGTAAAGCCTGCCGTCAAAGCGGCGCACCTCGGCGTTCAGGTCGAACCTGACAGCCCCGTAGGTCTTGGGGAACAGGTTGTAACGCTCGAACGAAAGGCTGGCGATCACCCCGTCCTGCGAGGCGTAGGCCAATGTCCCCTCCGCCCGGCCGGGGCGGGTATCCAGTTCGATCACGTCGATGACCAGAGTGTCGCCGTCCGGGTACAGGCTGACCGCCTCGAAAACACCCGTGGATATCAGGCATTCCTCGATCGCGCGCAGCTCCATGTCGAGGTAGTCGACGCCGGCCTCGACACCGCAGGTCATGCGGATGTCCTGCTCGGGCACGAACTCGGCACCACGAACTTCGACGGCCGGATAGACCCTGGCCTCTGCCGGATCGACCGCGACGATCCCGGCAAGAACAACCAAGGGTAACAGAAGCGGCTGCCTGGCAAAGTGGGCGCTTCTGCGGGCAGGGGTCAGTCGGGGCACGGCGTATTCTCGTTCAGTTCGGGCGTATGCCTCCGCCAGATCGGCAGGGGCGTTCGCCGCATATTCGGACGTGGGACGCGGTCGGGTTCCACCCTTCGGACGTGTCAGCGCAGGCGAGCCTTCAACAGCGGGCGGGTGAGGTAACTGAGAACCGAACGCTTGCCGCTTTCGATATCGACCTGCGCCACCATGCCGGGGCGGATGGGGTATCTTTCGTCGAACCGTTCAAGGTAGCTGCGTTCGGTCCGAATCATGACGCGATAGTAATCCTGAAGACCCTGCGCAGTTTCTTCCTCGACAGTATCTTCGGAGATCTGCGTGACAGTCCCCCGCAGATCCCCATAGGTGGAGAAGTCATAGGCCGTGATCTTCACACTCGCCGGCATACCCGGTGCAACGAATGCCACGTCGCGCGGCAGCACTTTGGTTTCAATCAGCAACTGGTCGTCGGTGGGCGTGATCTCCATGATCGACTCACCCGGTTGGACGACGCCGCCCAACGTGGTGATGTCGATGTTGTTGACCCGCCCTGCGACCGGCGACCGGATCTCGGTGCGCTGGAATTCGTCTTGCTTCTGGATCAGCTCTTGTTGCATGGCCGTCAGCTTGGCGCGGCGCTGGGCAAGATCCTTGTAGGCATCCTGTACGTAGATGTTTCGCGTTTCGCTGATCTTTCCGTCCAGTTCGGCCTTCTTCTGCTGAAGCTGCAGCAAGTCGATCCGGCTGATCGACCCGCTGGCCGTCAGCGGACTGGTGATCTCGATCTGTTCCTCTATCGACTGGCGCTCGGCCTCAAGTGCATTGAGCGAGGCTTCCAGCTTTGTCCGCCGCGCCTCGAACAGCCGCAACTCGGTGGCCTGCGCTTCGTTCGGGTTCGGGCCGAAATCGAGCACGGGTTTTTCCAGAACCTCGGCTTCAAGCCGCGCAACCTCGGCGGTCAGGGCGGTAATCTCGGACTGGGCGGCAAGGAAAGCGGATTGCGAGCGTGTCGGGTCCAGCCGCGCAAGCACCTGTCCCTCTTCGACGATATCGCCTTCCTGCACCGGCAGTTCCGCCAATATACCGCCTTCCAGGCTTTGGATCGTCTGCATGCGGCGGACCGGGATCACGCGGCCGTCGCCACGGGTGATCTCGTTGATCTGGGCAATCGCCGCCCAGCTGATCGCGATGATCAGCGAGGCGACAATGGCTTTGATGGTCAGACGCGCCTTCCTGAGCGTCTGACGACGATAACTCCCGTCGATATGGCTGGTACTGAGTAGGTCCGAACTGCTCATGTCACCGCTTGGACCGGGTGTTTCTGCGCCGAAGTCGCGCGTGCGGCGTTGAGGATCTTCAGAAGGTCGCCATCACGTGCCACCCGACCGTCCTTCAGCACGACCGCGCGTTCGGTCAACGCCAGCAGTTCGCGCTTGTGTGTCGAGATGATGGTCGTCCGGCCCTTGAGCCATTGTTTCAGATGCTCGATCACCTTGGCTTCGGTAATGTGGTCGAAGGCAGAAGTCGGCTCGTCGAGGATTACAATCTTCGGGTCCTGAAGCAGGACGCGGGCGAGCCCTATCGACTGGCGCTGACCGCCCGACACATTCGAGTTGCCGTGGATCTGCAGGTCCAGTCCGCGCACGTGGCGCCGAACGAAGGTTCCAAGGCCCACCGCGTCCAGCGCCTCCAGCAATTCGTCGTCGGTGTGCAGGCCATGGTCCAGCAACAGGTTGTCCCGCAATGTGCCCTGGAACAGCGCGACCTGCTGCGGCAGATAGCCGATCTGCCTGCGCCGGTCGATCGGGTCGATCTGGCTCAGCGCAAGGTCGTCGACCAACACGCTACCGGTCTGCGGATCAAGCAGCCCGGCAAGCAACTTCATCAGGGTCGACTTGCCAGCACCGTTGCCGCCAAGCAGCGCGATACGTTCCCCGGCGCCGATCTGCAAGCTGGGGATCGAGATGACCGGCGGCGCCTGCGGATCGTGCCGGAAGGCGACCTCTTCGAGCATGTATTTCCCGGACAGGCCAGGGGCACGCACGAAATGGCGGTCCGACGGGCGCTCGACAGGCAACTTCATGATGTTGTCCAGGCCTTCCATCGCCGCACGCACGTGCTGCCACCGCGCCAGCAGACCGGCGACCTGACCCATGGGCGACATGGTGCGGCTGGACAGCAAGCTGCAGGCAATCAGGCTGCCGACCGTCAATTCGCCGGCGCTGATCAGGTAGACACCGCAGATGATGACCCCAGCATAGGCAAATTTCTGGGCCGTGCTGAAGATCTGGGTCATCAGGTTGGTCAGGCTGCGCGTACTGATCGCCGTGGTGGCCATCGTGGCTGTCAATTGCGCGTGGG
>JBFHFG010000050.1:0-10509 GCA_041583815.1 Halovulum sp. | reverse complement strand
CTGCGCCGGGTCAACCCGGTGATCGCGGGCGAGGACGCGGGGCTGGTGATCCTGGACCTGCCGGGCGGCGGGCGGGCGGTTTTCGACGGCAACCGGACCCTGGATCACGCCGCTGCCAACACACGCCTGACCCTGGGCGAGTTGGAAATCGAAGGCAGCGACGCGGCCCTGCGGCTGACCGGTGACGGGCGGCTGTGGTTGCGTGACCGCGGCGCGACGGAATGGGCCGCGCATCCGCTGGCCTTCACCGACCGCGATTTCGGCGGCGACTGTGTGCAGGCCTTCCAGCAGCACGTGATCGACGCGTTGAACGGGCAGGGCACGGTCGAGACACTGGCACGGGACTATCTGGCAAACCTGGATGTCGAGCGGCTGGTCTATCTTTCCGCCGAGCAGGGCCGCAAGATCGTCATCGAGGAGCAGACATGAGCGACGACTGGCAGATCACCGCCTTCAAGTACGCCGAGCGCAACGCGCGGACGCGGAAGGACAGCTTCATCTTCGACGACGACCATTCCTCGCCGCACGGGATGGATTATTATGTCTGGCTGCTGGAAAGCGGCGGCCGGCGGATCCTTGTGGACACTGGTTATGACCATGCCGAGGCCGCCTTGCGCGACCGCCCGATCGAAACCCCGCCCGAGCGGATGCTGGCGAACCGTGGCATCGACCCCGACAGCATCGAGACGGTGATCCTAACGCATCTGCACTATGACCACGCCGGATCCTTGAAGGCCTTTCCCAACGCGCAACTGTGGGTGCAGGAGGCCGAGATGAGCTATGCCACCGGCCCGTGCATGTGCCACGACGTTCTGCGGATGCCTTTCACCGGCGATCATGTCTGCGACATGGTCCGCGCCCTGTTCGCTGGGCGGGTGCGGTTCGTCTCGGGCAGTGCCGAGGTCGCGCCGGGGATCGAGCTGCACCTGATCGGCGGCCACTCTCGCGGGCTGCAGGCGGTGCGCGTGCGCACCCGGCGCGGCTGGGTGGTGCTGGCCTCGGACGCCAGTCACTATTACGAGAATTTCCTATCCGGAAAGCCGTTCCCGATCGTGGTGGACACGCAGGACATGCTGGACGGGTTCGCGCGGATCCGCGCATTGGCAGACAGCGACGCCCACGTGATCCCCGGTCACGATCCGCTGGTGCGGACGCTGTACCCCGCACTGGGCGACGACAACATCCGGGCGTTGCACGCCGATCCCGCGACCGGTGTCATGGGGCCAGACGGCCGCCGGTCGTAACCCCCCGGCAGGGCCGGCAGGGCCTTGCCAAGAAGTGCCTTGGCCGGGGCTGTCTGAAGGTGCTTCTTGTCAACCGGGCGTTCTGCCCGTACCCAACGATGATGTAAGACGCGGGCGCGGGCCCTGCACGGGCGGCGTTGCGCCCGTGTCCCGGTGACCGCGGCCGGCCGCCGGGGAATTGAAATGAAGCTGATATTGCATATCGGGACCGAGAAGACCGGGACCACCGCCTTCCAGATCTGGATGCACGAGAACACCCAGGTTCTGCGGGCGCAGGGGGTCTGGTACGCGCAGGCCTTCGATGTGCCCAACAACCGCGCCCTTTCGGTGATCTCGCGCAAGGCGGACGAGCGCGAGGACGGGTTCGGCTATTACGGCATTCATTCCGAGGCGGATCACGCCGCGTTCCGCGACCGCACGCTGGCAGATTTCGCCCGCGACCTGGAGGCTGCCCGCGCGGCCGGGGCGCACACCTACCTGATCAGCTCGGAGCATTGCCACAGTCGCCTGCGTTTCCAGGAGATGGTGGACCGCGCCGCCGAGGTACTGAAGCCGCATTTCGACGAGATCGAGATCGTCTGCTTCCTGCGGCCGCAGATCGACACCGCGCTGTCGCTGGCCTCGACCGGTTCGCGGGTGGGGATGCATGTCGATGACAGTTTCTTCAACCGGGTCAAGCCGGGCAACCCGTACTACAACTACCCAGCATTGCTGGAGCGGTGGGCGAACTCCTTCGGCCAGCAGGCCGTCACCCCGGTCGCCTTCAAGCGGGAAAAGCGCCCGGTGGAGTATTTCAAGCGCCGCCTGAACCTTGATCCCGATGCGGACTACGTGCCGGACCGCCGGATCAACAGCACCGTCGATTACCGCGTGGTCGCGATGATGAACGCGCTGGTGCGCGAGAACAGCACCAACAAGCCGCGCGAGCTGCACCCGATGTACCGCACCTTCTTCATCGAGGAACTGCCCTGCGAAGAGCCGCTGGCGCTGGGCCGCGAGGCCGCGCAGGAGATCCAGGGCCGGTTCGACGCCCAGAACCGCCGCCTGTCGCGGCTGTGGCCGCAGATCACCCAAGAGGACCTGGTGCCCGACTGGTCGCGCTATGGCGAGGGGAATTTCCAGAAGCTGGACACCGCCGACTACACGCCGATCCTGCGCCACGTCATCGGGCGGTTCAACGCGGACCTTGCGATGCAGCGCGGCCGCGTGAACCTGATGGAATCCAAGCAGGCCGAAGCGGAGTCCAAGCTGGACCAGGCGATCCGGCACCAGAGACGGGCGATCGACCAGCTGGAGCAGGCGAGGTCGGTCGACAGCATGAAGAAATGGGCCGACACGCAGTACGGTCACTACGTCAAGCGGCTGGAGCGTTTGCAGGCCCTGCGCGACGGTGGCGAGAAACCGGCGCCGGTTGCGAAAGCAGAGAAGGGCGGGGACAAGACGCCCCCGGCAGGCGGCACGCCCGCAAGGGCCACACCCGACGCCGGTCCTGCGCAGGCCGCACCCGCAGCCCAGGTCAAACCGGGAACCCAGCGCGGAATGATGGACCGCCTGCGCAACCTGGTTCCACGCCGCACCTGACCGCCGGAACGTGGCGCCGCCGACTCGCAGCAGGCCACGATCGTGACATTGGCGCAACGGTCGCCGGGCTTCCGGTTGACGGCAAAACGCCTCGCATGAGACTTGGGGCCGACCCGTAGAGTCGCTGCCAAGCCGCGACCATTCGTAATCGCCCCCTCGGCGTGGCCCGGTTTCGTCCTATCGTAAGGGACGCCGGGGCCCTACGGCGGGTCCTCAATCGACGCAAGCCATTTGCTCTGACACAATCTCAAGGGGCTGCCATGACCGACCCATCCGACACGGCGGACGCACCAAGCGCCATCGACACAGACTACGAGATCGGACAGGACAATATCGACGGGCGCGTTGGGCCTTTCGGTTTCGACATCCACAACCCGGTGTTCCTGATCTCGGGTCTCAGCATCATCGTTTTCGTCTTCTACACCCTGGCCCTGCCCGAGCAGGCCAATACCGCTTTCAGCTGGCTGTTCTCGGCGGTCACGAAGGGCTTCGACTGGTTCTTCCTGAGCGCCGGCAACGTCTTTGTCCTGTTCTGCCTGTTCCTGATCGTCAGCCCCTGGGGCAGCGTGCGGCTGGGCGGCCAGGATGCCACCCCGGACTACAGCTATGTCGGATGGTTCGCGATGCTGTTCGCCGCCGGCATGGGCATCGGGCTGATGTTCTACGGCGTCTCGGAGCCGATGACCCACTTCTCGACCGCGCTGGGCGGGACCAGCGTCGAGGACGGCGTCCGCACCGATTGGGCGCCGCTGGGCGCTGCGGCCGACAACCAGGTCGAGGCACTGCGCCTGGGCATGGCGGCGACGATCTTCCACTGGGCGCTGCATCCCTGGGCGATCTATGCGGTGGTGGCGCTGGCTCTGGCGCTGTTCAGCTTCAACAAGGGCCTGCCGCTGTCGGTCCGCTCTGCCTTCTACCCGATCTTCGGCGAGCGGGTCTGGGGCTGGCCCGGTCACATCATCGACACGCTGGCAGTGTTCGCGACGCTGTTCGGGCTTGCGACCTCGCTGGGGTTGGGCGCGACACAGGCGAACGCGGGCCTGAACGAGCTGTTCGGTATTCCCGTGGGCAGCACCACCGAGGTGATCCTGATCTCGGCGATCACCGCCGTGGCGCTGATCTCGGTCATTCGCGGCCTTGACGGTGGCGTGAAGATCCTGAGCGAGATCAACATGGTTCTCGCCCTTCTGCTGCTGCTGTTCGTGCTGCTGGCCGGTCCGACGCTGGCGCTGCTGACGGGGTTCGGCAAGAACCTGGTCAGCTATATCGAGTACCTGCCGGCCCTGTCGAACCCGTTCGGTCGTGAGGACACCAACTTCATGCAGGGCTGGACCAGCTTCTACTGGGCCTGGTGGATCAGCTGGTCGCCGTTCGTGGGCATGTTCATCGCCCGCGTCAGCCGTGGCCGCACCGTGCGCGAGTTCATCACCTGCGTGCTTCTGATCCCCAGCCTGGTCTGCGTGTTCTGGATGTCCACTTTCGGTGGCGTCGCCATCGACCAGGTTCTGGCGGATGGCTACACCGCCGCGCAGGATGCCGCGTTGCCGTTGCAGCTGTTCAAGATGCTGGACCCGATGCCGCTGGCAGGCATCACCAGCCTTGTCGGCATCATCCTTGTGATCGTTTTCTTCGTGACCTCGTCGGATTCGGGCTCGCTGGTGATCGACACGATCACCGCCGGGGGCAAGATCGACGCCCCGGTGCCGCAGCGCGTGTTCTGGTGTGTGTTCGAAGGCGCGGTGGCCATTGCTCTGTTGTTGGGCGGCGGCCTGGCGGCGCTTCAGTCGATGGCGATCACCACCGGCCTGCCGTTCACTGTCGTCCTGCTGCTGATGTGCTGGGCGATCCTGAAGGGCCTGATGGACGAGCCGCGCGGCAAGTCCACCAAGGCCTGATACCTTTTGGCCGGGCCTTTCGGGGCCCGGCCTTTGCGCTTGCCGGATCCGGCTGGCGCGCCATTCTTCGGTCAGGCCGGGTGATCCGCGCATGAGTGCGCCTCGTATCCCACCCGAACCGAAGGAGGCGCCTATCCCATGACCCGACCCGTGCTGTTCTGGTTCCGCCGCGACCTGCGGTTGGCCGACAATCCTGCGCTTGTCGCCGCGGCGCAGGCGGGTCCGGTGATTCCCGTGGCGATCCTCGATCCCGAGACCGAGGCGCTGGGCGCCGCGCCGAAATGGCGCCTTGGCGAAAGCCTGGCGGCGCTGGGGCAGGGGCTGGCCGAGGCGGACAGCCAGCTGATCCTGCGCCGCGGCGATGCGCTGGAGGTGCTGCGCGCCCTGATCGACGAGACCGGTGCGCAGGCCGTACATTGGTCGCGCCTGTATGACCCGGCGGCGATCGCGCGCGATAAGCGGGTGAAGGCGGCGCTCACCGAGGACGGCATCGACGCGCGCAGCCATGCCGGCCACCTGCTGTTCGAGCCGTGGACGGTCGAGACCGGGACCGGCGGATATTACAAGGTCTACACCCCGTTCTGGAAGTCGGTGCGCGGCCGAGATCCCGGCACGCCCGTGGCGGTGCCGAAACTGGATGCGCCCTCGGCCTGGCCGAAGAGTGACAGCCTGGACGACTGGGCGTTGAGGACCGCAATGAACCGGGGCGCGCCGGTCGTGTCGGAATATGCCCGCGTGGGCGAGAAGGCCGCGCGCGGGCGGCTGGGGGCGTTCATTGCCAACGGCATCGACCGCTATGCCGAGGCTCGCGACCGGCTGGACCTGGACGGCACCTCGGGTCTGTCCGAGAACCTGACAGTAGGCGAGATCTCGGCCCGGACCTGCTGGCACGCGAGCTGGCGCGCGATGGAAGAAGGGCGGCAGGGCGCCGAGACGTTCCTGAAGGAACTGGTCTGGCGCGACTTTGCCTATCACCTTGTCTGGCATACGCCGCAGCTTGTGTCGCGCAACTGGCGCGAGGAATGGGATGCGTTCCCGTGGCGCAAGGCGGGCGATGACACTGACCGCTGGCGGCGCGGCATGACCGGAGAGCCGGTGATCGATGCCGCCATGCGGCAGATGTACGTCAGCGGCACGATGCACAACCGGGCGCGGATGCTGGTGGCCAGCTATCTGACTAAGCACCTGATGACGGACTGGCGCGTCGGGCAGGCCTGGTTCGAGGATTGCCTGATCGACTGGGATCCGGCCTCGAACGCGATGGGCTGGCAGTGGGCGGCGGGGTCCGGTCCGGATGCGGCGCCCTTCTTCCGCATCTTCAACCCGGCCACGCAGGCCGAGAAGTTCGACCCCGACGGCATCTATCGCCGCCGCTGGGTGGCCGAACTGGCCGACCGGCCCGGGCGGGAGGCGCTGGAGTACTTCAAGGCCGTACCCCGGTCCTGGGCGTTGTCGCCCGACCAGGATTATCCCGACGCGATGGTCGACCTGAGAGCGGGCCGGGAACGAGCGCTGGACGCCTATCGCGACAGCCGCGCCTGACCGACGCAGCGTCACCGGCAGCCAAATTCCGGCCACAAACCGGCGCTAGCCTTTGCCGACTGTGGCCTTCCCGCCCCGGCAGCGGCGCTTTGTGGCGTTCCCTGTTGGGTCATGCGCGGTTTCGCGTAGGGTGGAGCGGCCGCACTTGCCGCATGAAGGCGCCGCACGGTCCGGCGCCGTGGAGACAGGAGGCCGGGACGATGCCGCAACCCGTGATGCCCACAGCCGCGCGACTCGTGGCAGCCATCGCCTTGTGCGCGGCCAGTCTGCTGATGGTCCTCTTCATCAACGGCTATTACCCCGAAGAGGAATTCTGGCGCGACTGGCCCGAGATGTTCTATCTGTTCGGCGCGGTCGGGTTCCTGGTGGGCTGGAAAAGTACGGGCCGCCGGGTCGCCGAAGAGGGGGGCACCGGCATCGGCCTTGGGTTGCGGGCGGCGATCACCGTGGCGCTTTGGGTGATCTTCCTGCTGTCGGCAAACCATCTGTGGAGCCAGATCAGCAAGGCCAAGCTGAAGGGCGAGGACCCCAAGCAGGCGGTCTATACCATGGCCGAGGCGGCGCTGGAGTATTCCACATACATGGCCAACCCCAAGCTGATCCTGATCGCCGCGTTCATGGGCGTCACCGTCGGCGTGCTGGTGCGCAACACTCATCACCGCTGGCGCTGACTGGCGGGCTTGCGGCGCGCTGCGGGTTGAGGCAGGGCTGGGCGGCAGATGCCCCCAGGACACGCCCCTCAGGTACCGCCGATGAGCCAGCACACCCGCCCCGACACCGCCGATGCCGATCTGCCCATCTTCGTCTTTGGTACGCTGCGTGATCCGGACGTGCTGGCCGTGGCGTTGGGCGAAGCCTATACGGGCGTCGTCGCCGCCCCGGCGCACTTGCCGGATCATCGCGCCTGGACCGCCACGACGGGTCCGTTTCCCGCACTTCGGCCCGAACCCGGCGTAGCCGCGCCCGGGTTGCTGCTGCGCCCCGGCTCGGCGGAAATCCGGCGGCGGCTGGACGCGTTCGAGGGGCCCTTCGCCTATGAACTGGCGCCGGTGACGGTCGATGGCCCCGACGGGCCTGTGCGTGCGCTGGGCTATCTTGCTGACGATGTGTCGGTGACGGACAAGCCCTGGTTGCTGGAGGAGTGGGCCGAGACGGAAAAGCCCCTTTTTCTGGAAATGGCGCGAGAAGTCGCGGCGTTCGGCCATGTCCCGCCCCATGCGCGTGGCGGGCTGGTGCGCCGCGCATCGGCCCGGTTGAACGCGCGCCGACAGGAAGTCGCGCCGCGTCTGCGCAGCGACTTCGGCCCCGACGATATCGTCGAACACGAGGTGCTGCGCCGCCACAACGGCTTTTTCGTCACCGAGGAGCATGTCTTTCGCCATCGCCGCTTCGACGGCAGTCTCAGCCCGCGGATCACGCGCGAGACCTTTGTGACAGGCGATACCGTGTCCGTCCTGCCGTGGGATCCGCGAACCGACAGGCTGCTGCTGATCGAGCAGGTGCGTACCGGGCTGCTTGCGCGGGGCGAGCCGAATCCCTGGAGCCTGGAGATCGTGGCGGGGTTCATCGATCGCGACGAACCGGCCGAGGCCGCCGCGCGTCGCGAAGCTGCCGAAGAGGCCGGCCTGATCCTGGGCCGGATGCACCGGATCGGGCGATTCTACCTGTCGCCTGGCGCACTGACCGAGGTGATGACCAGCTTCATTGCCGAGGTGGATCTGTCGGGCGTTGCCGACGGAATCCACGGCGTAGCGACTGAAAACGAGGATATCCGCGCCTTCGTCGTGCCCCGCACCGAGGCCGTGGCCGCGCTGGACACCGGCGAGGCCGGAAACGCGCCGCTGGTGTTCTCGCTGATGGCGCTGGAACTGCATCGCGACCGGCTCACGCGGGCGTGGGCGGAATAGCGCATCCGGTTGCGGCCCGTCGCATGGAGGGCTAGGGTCCGGGCCGATCCAAAGCCTGCGGGGAGCCCATGCAGATCAAGCGCGACTTCGCCGATACCATCGGCAACACCCCCCTCATCCGCCTGCGCGGCGCGTCCGAGCGCACCGGCTGCGAGATCCTTGGCAAGGCCGAGTTCCTGAACCCGGGCCAGTCGGTCAAGGACCGCGCGGCGCTGAGCATCATCCGGGACGCCATCGCCAAGGGCAAGCTGCGCCCCGGCGGGGTGATCGTCGAAGGCACTGCTGGCAACACTGGCATTGGCCTTGCGCTGGTCGGCGCGTCGATGGGGTTCAAGACGGTCATTGTCATCCCGGAGACGCAGAGCCAGGAAAAGAAGGATATGATCCGGATCGCCGGCGCCGAGCTGGTGGAGGTGCCTGCCGCGCCCTATCGCAATCCGAACAATTATGTACGCTACTCCGAACGCCTGGCCGCCGCGCTGGACCGTCAGGTGCCCGGTGGCGCGGTCTGGGCGAACCAGTTCGACAACGTCGCGAACCGGCAGGCGCACGTGGACACGACCGCCCCCGAGATCTGGGAACAGACCGACGGCGCAGTGGACGGTTTCGTCTGCGCCGTGGGCAGCGGCGGTACGCTTGCTGGCGTGGCCGAGGGGCTGCGCGCCCGCAAGCCGGGGGTGAAGATTGCCATCGCCGATCCGGATGGCTCGGCGCTTTACAACCACTATACGCATGGCGAGTTGAAGGCCGAGGGCGGGTCGATCACCGAAGGCATCGGCCAGGGCCGGATCACCCGGAACCTCGAAGGGCTGGAGGTCGATTTCGCCTACAACATCCCCGACACCGAGGCGATGGGAAAGCTGAACGAGCTGCTCGAGACCGAGGGCCTGGCGATGGGCACCTCCAGCGGCATCAACGTCGCCGGGGCCGAACGGCTGGCCCGCGACCTGGGGCCGGGCCACACCATTGTCACCGTTCTGTGCGATTACGGTACGCGCTATTCGGCCAAGCTGTATGACGCCGAGTTCCTGCGGTCCAAGGGCCTGCCGGTGCCGGAGTTCCTGGCGCGCGAGCCGATGAACGTGCCCGACGTCAGTGAGCCGGTGGCGTGAGTCGACCGCTTTACCGAGACGACGCCTACCTGCGCGAGGCCGAGGGCCGTGTCACCGCGCTGACCGACCGCGGTGGTATGGTGCTGGACGCAAGCCTCTTCTACGCGACCGGGGGCGGCCAGCAGGGCGATGCCGGGCGAATCGAATGGGGCGGTGGCGCGGCCGAGATCGTGACGACGGTGCGTGACGGCGACGCGATCGTACTGGTGCCTACCGAGGGCGCGGCGCTGCCGCCCGTGGGGGCCAAGGTTCGGCAGGTGCTGGACTGGGAGGCCCGGCATCGCATGATGCGGCTGCACACGGCACTGCACCTGCTGTCCGTCGTGGTGCCCCTGCCTGTGACCGGTGGCCAGATCACCCCGGAAAAGGGCCGCCTGGATTTCGACATGCCCGAGGCCCCCGAGGACAAGCAGGCGCTGGAGGATGCGCTGAACGCGCTGATCGCGGCGGATCATCCGGTGAGCGAGACCTGGATCACCGATGCGGAACTCGCGGCAAATCCCGGACTGGTGAAGACGATGTCGGTAAAGCCCCCGACCGGTGCAGGCCACGTGCGCCTGGTGCGGATCGGGACCGAAGACGCGCAGGTCGACCTTCAGCCCTGCGGCGGCACCCATGTCCGCGCGACAGCCGAGATCGGGCCGGTCACGCTGGGCAAGATCGAGAAGAAGGGCCGCCAGAACCGCCGTGTGACGGTGCGCCTGGCCTAGTCGGCCGAGCCGGTCGTTTCTTCGAAACCGAAGGGTACGGGCCGCGCGCCGCGCGCCCAGGCGATGGCCTGCATCGGCGCGCGATTGAACTCCATCCACAGTCTGCGCAGGCGGGCGGGCAAGGGCTTGGGGTTGCTCTGACGTTCGGCCGCGATATCGGACTCGAAGTCGTCCTGCCGCTGCACGGCAAGTGCGGGGGTGACGATGGCCACGCCGACGGCGTCAAACACCCAGCTGGCATTCGGACTGAACAGGAAGTGGTCGATCGGCACGTCCAGTATGCCCTTGCGGGCAAGGATCGTGCGCGCCGCCAGTTTCGTGATGATGAACGCGCCCGCGCCGCCGGTGCGGCTGAACAGGCGACGAACCTGCCGCCCGGGCACCGGGCTGGTGCCCAGTGCAGGACCAGCCAGCCGGGTCGAGGATCTGCGCCCGTATTTTTCCAGCTGGATCAGGCCGATCCCGTCCGGCAGCCAACTGGCGTCGCGCAGGAACGGCACCACCTCGGGGGAAAGCTG
>JBFHFG010000049.1:0-10562 GCA_041583815.1 Halovulum sp. | reverse complement strand
GCGACGCCCAGGTCGCGGATCATGTGCTTCTGCCAGGACCGCCGCCAGTCGTCCAAGGGCCGGCTGGTAAAAATGAACCGGGCGTCGGGAAATTCCTCTTCCAGGCGGCGGAACTGCCAGGTGATGGGCGTATCGGACAGCGCGTCGAACAGCAGCAGGTCCCGGTCGTCCAGAAGTTCCGAAGTATAGGGGTTCGACCAATGCGCCGCCGAATAACCCAGCATCGACAGTGCGCTGGTCAGCGACGTGGTTCCGGTCTTCGATAGTCCGATGCAGAAGACCTTTCCGCGCCGGTGGGCGGGATCGTCCAGCGTTTCAAGCCGGCGCAGGATCTTGCGCGCGGGGGCGGTTGTGATGGGGTCTGCGACCATCGCGAAGCTTATGACCTCGCGCATCAGGTCGATGTCGCGCGTCCCGAATGCCGCGCCGATCCGGGCGCGGTGCAGGGGCGCGGGGTCTTCGTCCCCCAGGGCAAGCTGGCGTTTCGCAAGATCCGCGATCTGGCGATAGCGCGCCGGGCGTTCGTCGTCGTCATAGGCCAGCGCGACGATGCTCAGCGCCCGCACCATGGCGGGGCCGTTCGGCAGTTCCGGAAGGATCCGGTCAAAGATCTGCCGCGCATCGTCAACCCGGTTGCAGGTGATCAGGCACCGTGCGGCGGTCAGGTCGCTGATGTCGGTCGGCGCGTCCTTCAGAAAGCCGTGCTGAAACGTCTGCGCCAGTTCCTCGCCTCGCCGGGCCCGCGACATCGCCTGCACGAAGGCGCGGCGCCCGTCGCGGCTGGCCGTCTTTCCAAGGGTCTGGACCTGCGCGAAGGCCGAGGTCGCCTCGGCATTGCGCCCGACGATCTGGAGCGCGACCGCGCGGTCCATCAGCCACAACGGGCGCGGAGAGTCGGCGACGGCGAAACAACGGTCCCAGCGTTCGACCGCCTGTTTCCATTTACCCTGCTCCTGCGCGCAGCGGGCATGCAACGCAAGGATCGCGACACGCTCGCCATCCTCGGCCAGGATCTGCGCGGCTTGTTCCTCGGCCTCGTCCCAGCGCGCCTGCTGGCCCAGGCATTCCGCATACTGAACGCGCCATTCGGTGCGAGCGCGGCCGGGAAAGTCGGCTATTGCTGTGGCCCAGGCGTCGGCGCCGTCCGACCACCGCTCGGCGCGTGTGTAGGCACGGGCCAGGCCCAGGGCGCATTCCGGTGCTCTCGGGTGTCGTTTGCGGGCCGGTTCCAGAATCTCGATCGCGCGGTGAGGCTTGTTCAGCGCCATCAGGGCATTGCCAAGGGCAGCGTACCAGCGCGGCGCCGGCTGGGCGTCGGGGTGGGAAAAGCATGCGGTCCAATGGTCGACCGCCCGGTTCCAATTTTTCTCGTTCGAAGAGGTTTCCGCAGCGTCAATTAGAGCTTCTAGCGGCATTGGCGATGGATCTGAATGATCAATCGAGAGAGTCACGCGTACCTACCTTTTAAAGCCGAAATTCCCCAAGATCGGGCGACGGTCTTGTGGATCCGTCACCCTAATCAGCTAAGCGAAGAAAGTGGCTATTTTCGGGTTCGGCACAACAAGTTTCTGAGGAAAAGGTAAAATCCGGGTGATGCTCGCCACTTTTGCACAATAATTCAGCGGCTTACGGTGCGACTGGCCAAGGTCGGATGGTGGCGGACCTCAGGGGGCGGTAAGCGAGACTTTAAACCACCGATTGAACTGTCAAGGTGACGTCCGGGTAAGACGGGAAAATGCGCACTATTTGTGGCGCGATATGTCTGACGGACGTGCCGATCGGGGCAGCGGCGTGGCACTGTGCTAGGCAGTTACGACGTGCGGAACCTCAAGCCAGTGTTCCTGCAGGTTGTCGCCATCGCCGATCCGGTCGACCACCGCGAACACGCCCGGTTCCGCCAGCGGCGTCAATACGCCGTGCCAGGTGCCCCGGTGATAGTTCACGCCCTGGCCCGGTGTCGTCAGGAAGGCATGCAGCGTGTCCGGCGCACCGCCCGCATCCGGGGCCACGATCACCAGAAACGGGTCCTGCGTCATCGGCAGAAAGGCTTGCGCTCCAAGCGGATGCCGCTCCAGCAGCTCCACCGTATAGGGCAGGGTGCGGGGCTTGGCCTTGAACAGGCTGATGCCCGCGCGCCCGCCGCCCATGTCCAGTTCCGCCAAGTCATGCCAGCGTTCGCAATTGCCCTGGTTGATGATCTTGTGCGGATCGCCCGACACCTCCAGCACGTCGCCGAACGGCGCAAATGCCTCGGCGGTCAGCGGCTGCGCGCGGATCATACGCCCACCTTCAGCTTCGGGTGCCGGTTCACGTCCTTGTAAAGCAGGTAGCGGAACGGCCCGGGACCGGCGGCAACGCAGGCCTGCGGACAGAACGCGCGGAGCCACATGAAATCCCCGGCCTCGACCTCGACCCAGTCACCGTTCAGCCGGTAGACCGCCTTGCCTTCCAGCACGTAGAGCCCGTGCTCCATCACGTGGGTCTCGGCGAAGGGGATGTTGCCGCCGGGCAGGAAGGTCACGACGTTGACGTGCATGTCATGGCGCAGGTCCGTAGGCTCGACGAAGCGGGTCGTCGCCCATGCGTCTGTGCCGGGCATCGGGGTCGGGGCGATCTGCGTTTCGTCTGTGAAAAAGGCCTCGGGCTTGTCGATGCCGGGGGCGGGTTCCCATTGTTTGCGGACCCAGTGGAAGGTCGCCGGATCGGTGCCGCCATTGACCACCGACCACGCCGCTCCACTGGGGATATAGGCATAGCCGCCGGGAGCCAGCGTCTCGGTCCTGCCGTCTACGGTCACGGTCAGCGCGCCGCCGACAACGAACAGCACGCCTTGTGCTTCGGGATCCGGCTCGGGCGCGTCGCTCCCGCCACCGGGGGCGACTTCCATGATGTACTGCGCGAACGTCTCGGCGAACCCGGTCAGCGGGCGCGCGATGATCCAGGCGCGGGTGCCCGTCCAGCCGGGCAGAAAGCTGGTGACGATGTCCCGCATAACCCGGCGCGGGATCACGGCGTAAGCGTCTGTGAATATCGCCCGGTCGGTCATCACCTCGGTCTGGTCGGGCAGGCCGGTCTCGGGCAGGGCGTAGTTGCTCATGGCAGCAGGTCCTTCAGGCGTAGGGCGGCGATGCGCTCGACCTGTTTGCAGGCGGTGGCGAATTCGGTCTCGCGGTCGTTTTCCAGCCGCGTCTCGAAGGCGCGCAGGATGCCCGCCTTGTCGTGGTCCTTCACCGCGATGATGAATGGAAAGCCGAACTTGCCGGTGTAGCGGTCGTTCAATTCGGTGAACTGCGCGCGCTCGATGTCGGTCAGCATGTCCAATCCGGCGCTCTCCTGTTCGGCAGTGCTTTCGGGTGTCAGGCGCTTTGCGGCAGCCAGTTTGCCCGCAAGGTCCGGGTGCGCTCGCAGAACGCCCAACCGTTCGTCCTCCGAGGCGGTGCGGAACGCGCGCGCAAGCGCCGAGTGCAGGCCCACGGCGGTGTCATGCGCGGGACCAAGCTCCAGTTCGTAGGCGCGCTCGGCGATCCAAGGCGAATGCTCGAAGATCCCGCCCCACTTGGCCACGAACGTCTCGCGGTCCATCTGCGAGGGTCGGTCCCACGCGACAGGCGGATGCGTCTTGGCCCAATGCTCGGCGATATCGATGCGCCGGGCAATCCAGACACCCTCGTGCCGTTTCACATGCTCCAGGAACTTCCTCAGCCCGGCCAGCCGACCCGGCCGACCGGCCAGCCGGCAGTGCAGGCCGACCGACAGGATCCGTGCCGGGCCGTGGTGGCCTTCCTCGTACAGCGTGTCGAATGCATCGTGCAGATAGGTATAGAAATCCTGCCCGTGACTGAATCCCGGCGCGCCGACGAAACGTGCGTCGTTGGCATCCAGCGAATAGGGGATCACAAGCTGGTCGTGCCCCTTGTGATGGTGCCAGTAGGGCAGCTCATCCGAATAGCTGTCTGCGCACCAGGCAAAGCCGCCCTCTTCGGCGATCAGGTCCAGCGTCCGCTCGGTGCAGCGGCCGGTGTACCAGCCGCGCGGGCGCTCGCCGGTGACCTCGGTGTGCAGGCGGATCGCCTCTTGCAGATGCGCGCGTTCCTCTTCCTCAGAGAAGTCCTTGTACTCGATCCAGCGCAAGCCGTGGCTGGCGATCTCCCACCCGGCGTCCTGCATCGCGGCGACCTGCGCCGGGCCGCGGGCCAGCGCGGCGGTGACGCCAAAGACGGTGATCGGCACCTGCATCTGCGTGAACAGCCGGTGCAGCCGCCAGAACCCGACGCGGCTGCCGTATTCGTACATCGTCTCGATGTTCCAGTGACGCTTGCCGGGCCAGGGCTGGGCACCCACGACTTCCGTCAGGAACGCCTCCGAGGCCTCGTCGCCGTGCAGGATGGAATTCTCGCCGCCCTCTTCGTAGTTCATGACGATCTGGACGACGACCTTTGCGTTGCCCGGCCATTTCGGATCGGGGGCGGTCTGGCCGTAGCCGTGCAAGTCGCGGGAATAGCGGTCGGGCATGGAACCTCGGGTCTTGTATCGGACTGCGTTGCGACGCAACATCGCGCCGACAATAGACGCCCCGCGCGGGCAAGGACAATCCGGAGAGACGCGATGAACGAACCGGCGGGCGGTTTCCTGACCACGCATGTGCTGGACACGGCCCTCGGCCTGCCCGCCGAGGGGATCGAGGTTTCGCTTTACCGGATCGACGGGAACCAGCGCGTCCACCTTACAACGCGCGTCACCAATAGCGACGGGCGCACCGATGCGCCGATTCTGCCGGTCGAGACCTTCGCCACCGGCACGTATGAGCTGGAATTTCACGTCGGTGCCTATCACCTGCGCATGGGCCAGGACCTGTCAGAGCCAGCGTTCCTGGACATCGTGCCGATCCGCTTCGGTATTGCGGACGCCACGTCGCATTATCACGTGCCGTTGCTGGTCTCGCCCTACGGCTTTTCTACTTACCGGGGCAGCTGAGTATGTACGACTACGCGGTAATCGGCGCCTGGATCGAATTCGCGGTCCGCTGGGCGCATGTCATCACCGGGATCGCCTGGATCGGTGCGTCCTTCTACTTCATCGCGCTGGACCTGGGCCTGCACCGCGACCGCAACCTTGCCAGCGGTGCGGACGGCGAGGAATGGCAGGTCCACGGCGGCGGGTTCTACCACGTGCAGAAATACCTGGTCGCGCCCGAGAACCTGCCCGATCACCTCGTCTGGTTCAAATGGGAGGCCTACTCCACCTGGCTGACCGGTTTCGCCATGCTGGTGCTGGTCTACTATCTGGGCGCGGACCTCTACCTGGTGGACCCGTCGGTGATGGACCTGCCGATCTGGGGTGCGATCCTGATCTCGCTGGCCTCGATCGGCTTCGGCTGGGTGGCCTATGACCTGATCTGCAAAAGCAGGTTCGGCGATGACAACACCCGCCTGATGCTGGGCCTTTACGTGATCCTCGTGGCGATGGCCTGGGGCTATACGCAGGTGTTTTCGGGGCGGGCGGCGCTGCTGCACCTGGGCGCTTTCACCGCTACGATCATGTCGGCGAACGTGTTCTTCATCATCATCCCCAACCAGAAGATTGTCGTCGAGGATCTGAAGGCGGGCCGCACGCCGGATGCCAAGTACGGCAAGATCGCCAAGCAGCGCAGCACGCACAACAACTACCTGACGCTGCCGGTGCTGTTCCTGATGCTGTCGAACCACTACCCGCTGGCCTTCGCCAGCCAGTGGAACTGGCTGATCGCAAGCCTGGTGTTCCTGATGGGCGTCACCATCCGGCACTATTTCAATACCATCCACGCGCGGAAGGGCAACCCGACCTGGACCTGGGCCGCGACGGCGGTGATCTTCATCCTGATCATGTGGCTGTCCGCGCAACCGCTGCGCCAGCACGACGAGACGGTGATGATGCCCGGCGCGCAGCGCTTCGCCGCCGCCGAGGGTTTCGAGCAGGTGACCGATGTGGTGCTGGGACGCTGCTCCATGTGCCACGCGGCCGAGCCGGGCTGGGACGGCATCCGCTGGCCGCCCAAAGGCGTGCGCCTCGACAGCCCCGAAGAAATTGCCCGCCATGCGCGGGAAATCTACCTGCAAGCCGGGGTCACCCACGCGATGCCACCTGCGAACCTGTCCTACATGGAAAATTCCGAACGCGCGCTGATCGTCGACTGGTATCGCACCGCAACCGGCGGCGCGCTCTAGACAAATCACCGGGCCGTCGGCACGGTCTGCCGACGGGTTGACGGATTGCCTCACCTGGTCACGTGCGTGGCGGAAGAAGGCCGAACGCGCGCGACGGAGGAAATGCGATGCGTGTAGGCGTGATTGGTCTCGGAGACATGGGCTCCGGGTTGGCGAAGAACGTGATCAAGGCCGGTTTCGACTGCGCCGGCTTCGATCTCTCCCCTGACAGATTGAAGGCGTTCGAGGCGTTGGGCGGCAGCCCGGCAGGATCGGCCGCCGATACGGCGACCGGCGCGGACGTGGTGTTCGTCATGGTGATGACCGGCGCGCAGGCGCATTCCGTCTTTGAGCAGATCACCCCGGTGATGCAGCCCGGCGCGGTCATCATCCTGACGGCGACGATCATCCGCGACGAGGCCGCGTCGCTGGGCAAGCTGCTTGAGGGCACCGGGATCGAGATGATCGACAGCCCGGTTTCCGGCGGGTTCCCCGGCGCGCAGAACGGCACGCTTGTGATGATGGCGGCCGGCTCGGAAATTGCGATGGCCAAGGCCCGCCCGGCGATGGAGGCGGTGTCCGGCACCATCCACCATGTCGGAACCGAGCCGGGAATGGGCCAGACGGTAAAGGCCTGCCTGCAATCGCTCAACGGCGCGATCTTCGCCGGCGTGTTCGAAAGCGCGGCGCTGGCCGCCGCCGCGGGCGTGAAAGGGCAGGTGATCCACGATGTGTTCGTGAACTCGTCTGCGGGCTGCCCCGCCGTGCGCTCGTCGCTGGAAAACATCATCGACCGCAAGTTCGAGGGCACCGGTAGCCATATCGCGACCATGTACGAGGACCTGACCATCGTGATGGACATGGCCCGGTCCCTTGGCGTGCCGCAGTTCACCGCAGCCACAGCGATGCAGCTGTTTCAGGCGGGCAAGACCAAGTATCCGAACGGCGACAACTGGTCCGTGACCCGCATCACCGAGGAGATCACTGGCAAGGAACTGCATCGGTGAGGCTGGGCGTCATAACCGACGGCATCAGCCGCGATCTGGACCACGCGTTGCGCGTGGCGACGGACGCCGGTCTGGCCGAGGCGGAGCTTCAGTTCATCGGCGATACCGAGGTCGGCGATCTGACCCCTGAACAGATCGCCGCCGTGCGCGATAACACCGACCGTTACGGCACCCCGGTTTCATGCATCTCGCGGCATTTGTTTGCGGGCATGCGCATGTCCGACGCGCGCCCCGGGGACGCCGAGCACACCCGCCACATGGAGGCGCTCAAGCGATGCATCGGCATGGCGCAGGCGCTGGACTGTTCTCTGGTGCGGATCATGACCGGAAAGAAGGAAATGATCCTCTGGGGCAGTCACGGGGCCGAAGTCTGGAACGTCGCCAAGGGCGCATGGGACGCGCAGCTTCCCCTGATCGCCCCGGCGGTAGAACTGGCCCGGTCCGAGGGCGTGACGCTTGTGGTCGAGACCGGCAATGGCACGATGGTTCATTCGGCGTACACGGCGCGCAAGCTGATCGACGACCTGGACGCGAAGGACACGCTCAAGGTGTTGTGGGATCCGGCCAACGCCTGCTACTGCCACGAGGACCCCGAAGAGGCCTACGAAACCCTGCGCGACGGCTATATCGGCCATATCCACATCAAGGATGTGCAGGTCGATACGCCGAAAGCGACGCTCGAGGTGCGGCCGATGGGGCAGGGGCAGCTTGCGGACGCCTATCCCCGCATCGCCGGGGCGCTGAAGCGCGACGGCTATGCGGGGCCGGTGTCGTTCGAAAGCGTCTATCACCCCGGCAACGGCGACTTCGAGGCCGGGTTCCGCCAGAACGTCGGCCTCTTCAAGTCGCTGTTCGGCTAGGTCAGAAGAACACCGCCTCGGCGGTGCCGCGCATCAGCTGGTCGCGCTCGGCCTGCGCCAGGCCCAGCCCGTCCCGCACCAGTGCCACGGCGGCGTCCAGATCGTTGGGCGCCTCTTCTTCCAGCACCGGCAGGTCCGAGCCCCACATCAGCCGCTCCACCCCGAAGGCGTCGATCAGTTTGTGGACCTGCGGCACGATTGCCTCGTAGGGCGGCGTGTCGAACTTGTTGAAGCCCGAAACTTTCACATACACGGCGTCATGTGCGGCCAGGGCGAGCAATTCTTCCAGCCGCTCCGGCTCGTCCGGACGGACGGTGCCCATGTGGTCGATGACAACCTGCGTATCGGGGTGCTTCGCGCTCAGCGCCGCCAGGTGGCGCAGCGCGCCGTCGTCCATGTTGGCGTTGTTGCGGATCAGCGGGCAGATCACCAGCTCTTCGCGCGCGGCGGTATCGTACATAGCGTTCATCTGCGGCGAGTCCACCCAGGCCGCCGTATCGAACCCGCGCACGCGGAAGCCGCGTATTCCCTTCGCCTTGCGGTCGACCATCATCTCGGGCGCGTCGTCGCGATCCTCGCCCACTGCGCCGACTGCGGCGAACCGGCCCGGATGCGCCGCCATCATGTCGGTGAAATAGCTGCTGTCGAAGCCGTGGTACCAGATGTGCTGGATCAGGACGACGCGCTCAATCCCATGCGCCCCGAGCCTGTCCAACAGGGGTTGTGCCGCAAACTCCGGCGGATTCAGGTCCGCGGCGGTGCGCTCCTCGGCCAGCGGATAGGCATCCAGATTCGCGCTCCAGGCGTGGCAGTGCGCGTCGATCAGACCGCCCGACTGGCCCATTGCGACCGACGGCAAGGCGGCCGCCGCGGTTGTCGCAGCCATGAATCCTCTCCGCGAAATCTTCAATCCGGTCATCTTCATCCCTCGTCATTATAAGGCGCTCAACTGAGCGCTCAGATAGTCGTTTACAACGGCGACGGGGTCGGGCCAACAGGTTTCCGTGGAAATCTTCGAATAGGACTGCCGGTCTCCCTAGGGTTTCGGCACGCCTTCCATCAATGCGGTGCGGGTCTGCGATTTGAACTCGCGCCGCCACAGGATCGAGGTCGTGAGGATGACCGCCACGATCATCGCGTAGGGGCCCAGGAACCATCCCAGCGCCGCGATCGCGAAGTACAGCCCGCGCAAACCGCGGGTGAAGGCGCGATCGGCCAGGATGTTCACCTGTGCCGCGCGGTCGGCCATCGCGTGGGCCGCCTCGGCATCCTGATCGCTGGGCGTCGCCGCCATCAGCACGGCGCAATAGCCGAACAGCCGCATCGACCAGACGAACTTCAGGAAGGCGAAGGTCAGGAAGGCGATCACAAACAGGATCTTCACCTCCCACACCACGACGGGGGCCGCCAACGCCTCGTTCAGGTCGCTGGCTACCGACTGCAACTGGTCGGTCCGGCCAAGCGCGGCGGCGCCGCCGCCAATGGCAATCAGCGAGGTCGAGGCGAAGAACGCCGTGCCCTGGCGCAGCGTGGCCAGCAGTTGCGCGTCGAAGATCCGTACATCGCGGTCCGCCATCTCGCGCAGCCACATCCGGCGGTAATGGTGCATCAGCACATGGGTCGACGGACGCCCGGCCGGCGGGTGTTCGATCACACGGGTCGAGATCACCAGCATCGCCAGTGTCAGCGCCGCGGCGATCCAGTCGGCAAGGGTGAAGGCGGCCAGCAACGAGCCGGTGGCGGGAAAGTTCAGCATTCTGGCTTTGTCGCGCGGCGCGATGTCGTTTGCAATCCTTCGCGGGACGGGCAAAACTCGCAAAAAACTGGGGAGGAACCGCAATGCAGATGCCACAACCGTCCGAGTCCATCCTGGCCCGGAAGGCGCAGATCGTGGCGCGGCTGCGGGAAATCCTGCCGTCCGAGGCGGTGATCTCGGACCCGGCGGAAACGCGGGCCTATGAATGCGACGCGCTGACCGCCTACCGCTGCCCGCCGCTGGCCGCCGTGCTGCCCGCCACAACCGAACAGGTCGCCGCCGTGCTGAAACTGTGCCATGCTGAGGGCGTGCCGGTTGTCCCGCGCGGATCGGGGACCTCGCTGGCCGGGGGCGCGCTGCCGACCGCCGACAGCATCATCCTGGGCGTCGCCAAGATGAACCGGGTGCTGGAAACCGACTATGACAACCGCTTCATCCGGGTGCAGACCGGCCGCACCAACCTGTCCGTCACCGGCGCGGTCCAGGCGAACGACTTCTTCTATGCCCCGGACCCGTCCAGCCAGCTTGCCTGTGCCATCGCGGGCAATATCGCGATGAACTCGGGTGGGGCGCACTGCCTGAAATACGGCGTGACGACCAACAACCTGCTTGGCGTGACCATGGTGACGATGGAGGGTGAGATCGTCGAGATCGGCGGCGCCCATCTCGACGCTGCAGTTTATGACCTGCTGGGCGTGCTCTGCGGGTCCGAGGGTCAGCTGGGCGTGGTGACCGAGGCGACGCTACGCATCCTGCG
>JBFHFG010000048.1:0-10608 GCA_041583815.1 Halovulum sp. | reverse complement strand
TTCAACCAGTCCGGCCTGACACCCGCCGCGGTCACGACCGGCTCAATCGGCCCGATGGCGCGGGTCCTTGGCGCCGCGATGCTGCCGCTCGAAGCCCGGTTTTCGCCCGACACCGACCTTCTGGTGCGGTCGCCCGCCGTCCGCGCCGCGGAGCCCGCCTGAGCGGAACCGCTTTGCCGTTCAGCTGGCCGAGCAAATCGAGCAGATGGCCAACGAGCTCTATTGCGCCTTATTGACCGACGATAAGTTGCGGCGGCCTTGCACGGTGCCAGGCATCGGGCCTGTCACTGCTGGCACCATTTCCGCCTGCTCACCAGATCTTTCGACCTCTAACAGCGTCCGCAACTTTACCGCATGGCTCGGCCTCCTGCCGCGACAACGATCCACACGGGCAACTCGCGGCTCGAAGTGGTCAACAAGATAGGACAATGCGACATCCGCAAACTCCTGATCGTTGGCGCAATGAGCGTGATCCGCCAGTTCGTGCGCAAGGGCAGTAGCGCCAATCGCTGGCTGGCCAGTCTGGTTGCGCGCAAACCTCGGATGGTGGCGGCAGTGGCGCTAGCGAATAAGATGGCCGCATGCTCTAGGCGATGACGACGAAACAGGAAAAATCCACAATGGCGTGACCCAGATCTTCGGGTTGGGGAACGGCATGGCCGCAAGGCCTGGGCAAGGCGATCGACCGACGGAGTAAGCATCACGGGCTTCAAAGTTCAAGGCGGGAACACCCAGTTCCGGGGCTCAAGCGTCATAGCTCTCTGAACCGGTGTGGGCCTTGCTTTCCGAACAGCATACCGGCCTGTGGCGTCATACAAGCAACATCACGAAGCCCGACACACGACCGATTGGAACCCAGCCCAACCGTCGAAAAATCAGATTGCAAAACCGGGAGCATCCATATACGCACCGCGTCTACCAAAGAGTTTCTGGACCGACCTGGATCGGTAGACTGCAACCAAAAGCAATGGACCGCGTCCAAAGGACTGTTGATCGGTGAGGTCGGGGCAGCCGAGCGTAAAGCACAGGGTTAGAACTCGCATTCCATGATGAACAAACCGGCATTGTAGTCGTTGGCGTAGACCAGGCCCTCTGCCGAGACCCATACATCGCAGGACTGGATGATCTTGGGCCGGCCTGGCCGGTGGTCCATCAACCGGTTCGGGGCGGGCGGGACGAAGGCGGCGAGTTCTTCGGGGCGGTACGGATCGCGGATGTCGGTGACGCGGATACCGGCATTCTGGTAGGTCGAATAGATCGTGTCCGAACTCACCATGCCGTCGGGCCGGTTTTCGTGGATGTTGTGCGGCCCGAAATGCGCGCCCTTGTTCACGTAATCGGCTTCGTCCGGGGTCGGAAATGTCGAGATGCTGATCGGATTTGACGGCTCTCGGATATCAAAAATCCAGATGTATTTTGTCCCGTCCTCGCAATTGTCCAACACCGCTTCGTCCGCCACGACCAGCAGATCGCGGTCGGGAAGAGGCAGCGCGTTGTGTGTGCCGCCGCCAAACGGCGGCGACCAGTTTCGATGGGTGATCAGGCTGGGCGCGCTGCGGTCGGACACATCCATGATCACCAGCCCGGCATCGCGCCAGGCTCCATAGGCCGTGTCACCATGGACAATCGCGTGATGCAGCCCGCCGCGTTGTGACGGATCGGCCGGCACCTCGCCCCCTGCGGCGTGCATGCCCGGCAGCCAGTACCGGCCTGCTTCCTTCGGGCTGGTGGGATCGGCCATGTCGATGGTCATGAAAATATAGTCCGTGTAACCATCCAGCAGGACCGAGGCATAGGCCCAGCGACCGCCGACATACCACAGCCGGTGAATGCCGCCGCCCTCGACCGGCATGAAGGCAATCTGGCGCGGCTCAGCCGGGTTGGCGATGTCATAGACGGCCATGCCCGCGGTCCAGTCGCGTGGAGGAGCCTCGGACGCATCCGCCGTGCCCACTTTCTTTCCCAACGCGCCCTTGTAGTATTCGCGCTCGTCCTGAAATTCGGCCGAGGCGAACATGTCCTTGGCGTTGATCACCAGTAGCAGATCGCCGTGGGTCTGAAGATGGATGTTCCACGTGTTTTGCGGCGCGGCAATGTAGTTCACGGGCTTTGGATCACGTGGGTCCCGCACATCGATGACGCTGAACCCTCTGGAAAACATATGCCCGATAATGGCGTACCCCTTGTTCACCATCAGCTGGACACCATCGGGACGGCCACCCTGATCCGAATAACCGATCAGCTTCATGTTCTTGGCAAAATCTGGTGTCGGCAGGTCCTGGCTGGCCATGTCCGGTCTCCTCGTGTTTTTTGGGGGCTCTTATCCGGCTTGCGAATTCAGCACTCGGCGCACGTTCATTGCCGCAACCTCGGCGATGCGGCGGTTTGACTCCTGGGTAACGCCGGCGATGTGAGGCGTCAGGATCAGGGTGTCGATCCCGGCGAACAGGGCGCAGGCGGTGGAGTCAATAGGTTCTACATTCAAGGTGTCCAGCGCCGCGCCGCGCAAATGGCCAGAGCGCAGGGCGGAGGCGCAGGCGGCCTCATTGACGATGCCGCCGCGAGCAGAGTTCACCAGCACAGCGCCCTGTTTCATCTGCGCGAATTGCGGCGCGTCGATCAGGTTGCGGGTTTCGGGCAGCAGCGGGCAGTGCAGGGTAATGACGTCTGCCTCGGCGATCAGGGCGTCCAGTTCGACGCGGCGGGTATCGGTCCAGACCGGCGCGTCGTTGGGCATCATCGCGTCATAGGCGATCACCTCCATCCCCATAGCGCGAGCCTTTGCGCCGACGACCTGACCGATTGACCCGAAGCCGACGATACCCATCACGCGCTCGGCGATTTCAACGCCGCTGGTAAACCGGGGTCGGTCCCAGACGCCCGCGACGACATCCGGCGTGGCATAATAGGCCGGACCTCGCAGCAGGATCATCGCGGTTGCGATGACGTATTCGGCGACCGAGGCGGCGTTGGCACCGATGGAGGGGCAAACCTCGATCCCGCGCGCCTTGCAGGCCTCGACATCGATATTGTCCAGCCCGACGCCCATGCGCGCCACGATCTCCAGCTTCTTCGCTGCCTCCAACAGTTCGATATTCACCTGGGTCGCATTGCGCACGATGATCGCGCGGGCCTCCGCGACCCGGTCCAGCAACTCTTGCCGCTTGCCCCAAAGATCGAGATCCCAATGGACGTCGAAATCGTCGATCAGCCCTTGAGCGGTCGGTTCGTCCATGAATTCGCTGATCAATAGGTCTGCCATGCCAAGTGTCTTTCCAATTGTCGGCTAGTGTTTCCTAAAGAAACTCGCGCTCCTTGTTGTAGGGATGTTCCATCCCATAGCCGTGCACCGCGCGGTAGCCGTCATAGCGATGCTCGATATATTCCAGCCAGACCCAGGCCGCCAGAAAGACGAACGGCAGCGCCAGGACCAGCATGGTCAGGACCGGCATCGAATATTGCATCAATCCTGATCCGATGGCCCCCAGCGCGCAGAACAGCGTGAAATAGCCGGTGGTTTTGTGATAGGCCTCGAATACCCGGCGCCGGGTCGTGCGGCTGTAGTGGTCGCCATGCCAGGCGGCGGGATTGTTCGGGTCGGGGAACTTGTAGTACTTGCCGCCATGGGTGCCGCGCAGCATGCCGGAAATGACCTGCAAGCATCCCATGGTGACGGTCAGGGCACCGAACTTGGCATGTACCGACCCGCTGAAGCCGCCGCTGACGACCAGCGCCACGGCAACGCCGACAAGCGACAGGCCGACGGCGGTATAAAGCCCGTATTTATGCACGTTGAACCACCACCAGAGTGGATTCCTGATGCTGATCGCGGTCTGGATGCCCTTTTCGGTGGGCTTGGGTTTGCCATAGCGGATGATCGTGACGCAAAGCGGCACCAGCACTAGCCAGATGCCGACCATCAGCAGGGCGTGGTAATCCCAGTGGATCTGGATCGTCCCAAGGAAACCCAGATCTGCCTCGATCGGGATCTGCGAAATCGGCTCGCTCATGTCATGGTCTCCATCGGCCTTGATCAGGGCATCGGGATGTCGGTCGTATGCTTGGGGATGTGATACCCCTTCTGAACAGCCGAACGCCCTGCGATGCGGACGTACCAGTCGCGCAGGTTCGGGTAGTCGTTCAGGTCGATCTGCTGCCAGTCATGGCGTGCGATCCAGGGAAACATCGATATGTCGGCGATGGTGTATTCGCCGCGCCCCTCGCCCGCGACATATTCGCGACCCTCCAGCCGGGCGTTCAGAACCCGGTAAAGCCGTCGCGCTTCCTTTGCATAGCGCTCCTCCGCGTAGGCGGATTTTCCGGCGTTGTATTTGACGAAGTGGTGCACCTGCCCCAGCATCGGTCCAAGGCCGCCCATCTGCCACATCAGCCATTCGACCATGCGCCAATATTGGGGCCCCTTGACCTGGAAGCGGTCGTATTTGTCGGCCAGGTACATCATCAGAGCCCCTGATTCCATCAGATGCATCCCGGTGTCGTGGTCGACGATGGCCGGGATGCGGTTGTTGGGGGCGATCTTCAGGAAGTCGGGGGCGAACTGTTCATCCTTGGAGATGTCGATCGGGATGACCTGGTAATCCACACCCAGTTCTTCCAATAGGATCGAGGCCTTGCGGCCATTGGGCGTTGTCCAAGTGTAGAGATCAATCATTTTCAAGCCTTCGCTTGCATGGAGTCTGCAACATGGTCCATTGCCACCCGATCAGGGCGCGCCACGGATTAGTAGCCTCTATCGGCGCGGGCTGGAAAGCGGAAATTTCGCTATATTGGTTGACCATTGAGCACATCCACGTCGCCGCCCGCCCCCACTAATTCCCGAATCGGATATAAATTTAGGCTGTTTTTGCCAAATTTGCCAAATTCCCGTTGGAATTCGCTTTCAATTGGTACATGGTAAATGGGAGGCGGAGATTTGGTTGACCATTGCAGAGCGGCGACAGCCCATGGAACAGGTATCACAATCGGCGAAACCCTCCGGCCCCGGCTGGCACGGCGTCACCACGTCAGAAGACATGCCGATTCCCGAAGAGATGCGTGCCTGGGTTCTGGGCGATCCCGAGCAACTTGACCTGACCACCAAGCCGGTTCCCGCCCCTGGCAAGGCCGAAGCGCTGGTGTGCATCGATGCCGTGGCGATCTGCGCGACCGATCTGGAAATCCTGGAATACGGCACACCGGCGCTGATCGATGGCGGCACTCCGTTCAACAAGAACTTCACACCGGGCCACGAGTATATGGGCACCATAGCCGCCCTCGGCCCCGGCGTTGACGAATTTGCCATCGGCGACCGGGTGACCGTGGAAGTCCACGCAGGCTGCGGCCAGTGCAAGCGGTGTCGGATGGGCATGTATACGTCGTGCCACAACTACGGCCTGAACTACGGCGACCGAGACAAGGGCCACCGCGCCAACGGATTCACCACCAATGGCGGCTTTGCCGAGTACGCAGTCAACAACATCAATACTATGATCAAGGTGCCCGACGACATGTCGGACGAAGAGGCGACGCTGGTCGTCACCGCTGGAACCTCGATGTACGGGCTGACCGAACTTGGCGGGCTGGTAGCGGGCGAAAGCGTCGTGATCATCGGGCCTGGCCCGATTGGATTGCTGGCCGTGGCCGTCGCCAAGGCTTTGGGCGCATCGCCGGTGGTGTTGGTGGGAACCCGCGCCAACCGAAACGAGATCGGGCTGAAGCTGGGGGCAGATTACGTCATCGACGCCCGCAACGAAGATGCCGTCGCCCGCGTTATGGCGTTGACCGGCAAGGGCGCCGACTATGTCGTCGATTGCGCCGGGACCGAGACCACCGCCAACCAGGCGGTGCACATGACCAACCGGGGCGGACGGATCTGCCTGGCGGCTTTCCCCAAGACGGCGGTGTCGTTCGATCTGGGCGCGCTGGCTGTTAACAACATCTATCTATACGGAATCCGCGGTGAGGGGCGTTCGGCCACGCACCGGGCGATGGCGTTCATGGCCGAGAAGCGTTTTGACGCCCGTCTTATCCACACCCACACCTTCCCGATGGACGATCTGCCTACAGCCCTGCGCTATGCGCGCGACAGGGTGGATGACGCGATCAAGGTGGTCGTCTCGATGCGAAACGAAACGGATTCCGCTCGCGCGGTGGCAGAATGACTTCAGCACGAGACGAGAGACCATGACCAAGGCCAAACGCGGCATCTACGCCGCAGCAGTTTCCCCTTTCAATACCGACGGTTCGTTGAACGCGCCCAAGCTGGTGCGGTATTGCCAGCATCTGATGTCACCCGAAGGGGGCTGCGACGGGGTCGCGCCCACCGGAACGACAGGCGAGGGAACATCCATCGCCATGACCGACCGGCTGGCCCTGCCTGGCGTCTTTGCCGAGGCGGGGATCGAGGCGGACCGGGTTATCTTCGGAACCGGCGCACCGGCGGCGAATGACTGCGTCGCCCTGACCCGCGCCGCGGTTGATGCGGGATACACCAACGTGCTCGTCCTGCCGCCCTATTATTACAAGAACCCATCTGACGAAGGCCTCTATGCCTACTTTTCCAATCTGGTGGAAAAGATCGCAAGCGACGCCATAAGGATCTATCTCTACCATTTTCCGCAGATGTCCATGACCCCCCTGTCAACGTCATTGGTCACGCGCCTGCGCAACGCCTATGGCCCCATCATCGCCGGCCTGAAGGACAGCAGCGGCGATTTCGAGCAGTCGCGCGCCTTTGTCGAGGCGACAGGCGGCGTTGCGGAAGATTTCGACGTGCTGCCCTCGTCAGAGGCGATGCTTTGGAACGGGTTGTCGATTGGCACGGCGGGGATCATTTCTGGCTCGACTAATGCGTTCGGCGCCAAGGCCAAAGCGGCGTTGCAGGCCCCCGAAGGCGCAGAACGCGATGCCGCCATGCAAGCGGTCAAGGCGGCGCGCGCCATGGCCGGAAAATATCCCCTGATGTCGGCGATGAAGACCCTCGAGGCCTGGCGCAGCGGCGATGACGACTGGCTGCGCATGGCGCCGCCCCTAGTGCCGTTGTCAGCCGACCAGAAGACCGCTTTGCGCGCGGATATGGACGCGCTGAGCGGCGCGACCGCTTTTGCTGCTGCGGATTAGGAAGCAGCGGGTCTGACCGAGACCCATGATTGATCGAACCGGCGGCAAGATCGGTGGATCTGCAAACTGCCTAAAGACAGACGACTTAGGGAGGAGAGTCATGAAGCACCTGATCAAGACTGTCGCGGGAGCCACCGCGATATCCGCTGTCGCCACGATGGCGCTGGCCGAGGATATCACTCTGCGCATCGGCTCGGGCCATCCGCCCGGCGTCGTCTATGCCGGGCTGATGATCGACTATTTTCAGACCGAGCTTAAAAAGCGCGTCGAGGAACGCACTGATCACACGGTCAACTTCGTCGAAGGTTATTCCGGCTCGATCGTGAAAGTGACCGAAGTGCTTGAGGGTGTTCAGGACGGAATCCTGGACATCGGCGGCTTCTGCTTCTGCTTTGAGCCGTCAAACCTGCCCTTGCATGCCTTTCAGGTGATGATGCCGTTTGGCACGATGAACCCCGAAACCTCGCTGAAAATCGCACAGGAGGTCTATGCCGAGGTTCCATATCTGACCGACGTGTTCGAGGATAAGTTCAACCAGGTCCTGCTGGCCCGGATCGCCGATGGCGGCTACAATCTTGGGACGTCTTTTGCCTGGAAGGATCTGGCGGACCTCAAAAATCAAAAGATCGCCGGTGCCGGGCTTAACCTGAACTGGCTGAAGCTGGCCGGAGTTTCCGAGGTCCAGTCCTCGCTGGCCACCGCCTATACCGAGATGAAGACCCACGTCTATGAAGGCTGGATCATGTTCCCTTCGGCCTGGGTGAACCTAAAGCTGTATGAACCGGGCCCTTACTATACGCTGATCGGTTTCGGCTCGATGACGTGGCATGGGCTGACGATCAATCAGGACACCTATGACGAACTGCCCGACGATTTCAAGGAGATCCTGCTCGAAGTCGCGGCTGACTTTGAGCAGCAGACAGGATCGGTGAACGCCTCTGAATATGACCGTTTGGTCGAGGAGTTGCGCGGCCTTATCACAGTGACCGAGATCGACCCTGCCGTGCGCAAGGAATGGGCGGAATCACTGAAAGGCTGGCCGCAGTCCGTGGCCGACGAGCTGGAGGCACAGGGCCTGCCCGCCAAGCAGGTGCTAAACCTGGTGCTCGATAGGGCCGAAGCCAACGCTTATGAGTGGCCGGTGCGTTACGAGATCAAGTAACCGAGCGGGATGCGCCGGCCGCTCGGCGCATCCTGTCCCTCCCTGAAACACCACCGGAACGGAGCGCCCATGCTGCTGGTTCGCATGACGGATCGTCTGACTAAGTTCCTGATGATATTTGGCGCGGTATGGGCGTTTGCGCTGTGTTTTTTCATCCTCACCGATATCATCACCCGCGCGCTGAATATCCCGATTTCCGGCACCAAGGAAATCGTCGCCAATTCCGTGGTGATCATCGTCTTCATGCAGGTCGGATACGCGGTGCGCAGCGGCTCGATGCTGCGGGCGGATTTCCTGATCATCATGCTGCCGCGGATCGTGCAGCGATTGCTGCTGATCCTGGCGCTGCTGACCGGGGCCGCGTTTTTCCTTTTCCTTCTGAATTCCGGGATCAAGCCGGCGCTGAGATCCTTTGCCAACGGTGAATTCGACGGCGAAGGCGCGCTGCGGGTGCCGGTCTGGCCTGCCCGGTTCGCCATCCTGCTAGGCGGTGGACTGGCGGGCATCAATTACCTGTTGCTGTCCATTGTTGAGATATTCTCGCTGCGCGTCGAACGGATGGATCTATGAGGATCGGACCAGCCCGTGTTTGACGTCACTACCGCCTCGCTGATCATCGCCCTGCTGCTGGGCCTTGTGCTACTGGGCTTTCATGTCGCCGTCGCCCTAGGCGTCACCAGCGCCATCGGCATCTACATGGTCACCGGCAAGCTGCGCATCGTCGAGGCGACGCTGGCCTCGACCTCTGCCGAGGCCTTGCGCGATTTCACCTTCGCCGTAATCCCGCTGTTCATGCTGATGGGTGAGTTCATCGGCAGATCCGGGGCGATCACCGATATCTATATCGCAATCAACAAGGGCCTGCACCGAATTCCGGCGCGCCTGGCGATTGCAACGGTGCTTGGCAACACCGTGTTTTCCTTTGTCACCGGCGTTTCCATCGCCTCGGCCGCCGCCTTTTCGCGCATCGCCTACCCCGAGATGAAGGCCCACAACTATCGCTCCGGTTTTGCCCTTGGAGCGATCGCCGGATCCAGTTGCCTTGGCATGCTGATCCCGCCTTCGGTGCTGATGATCGTTTGGGGCATCCTGACCGAGCAATCCATCGGCCGCCTGTTTCTGGCGGGCGTGCTGCCGGGCATCCTGCTGGCCTCGGCTTTTATCGTCTATATCGTAACCGTTTCGATCCTGCGCCCCGAAACCGTCGGCGAGGGCAAGGCACATGTCGAGGCCCGGGCCATTGACCCATCGCTTGACAGCACCAGCGTGGAGTTGCCAACGATTCAGCTTTTGTCCTCGCTGCTTGGCGTCAGCGGCATAATCGCCTCGGTGCTGGGCGGCATATGGTTCGGGTATTTCACGCCAACCGAGGGGGCCGGGGCCGGGGCGGCGCTGGCGCTGGTCCTGGCCATCGCCAAGGGCATGCGCTGGCGCGCCTTCGTCGGTGCGATCTATGCTGTGGGCAAGACAGCCGCGCCGATCTTGATCCTGCTGCTGATGGCCGCGCTCTATTCGCGCACATTGGCGATGACGGGGGTGACATCAGCGATCCGGTCGTTCTTTGTCGACAGCGGGCTGAGCCCGTTCATGGTGCTCACAATCATTCTGGTGGTATGGTTCGTGCTGGGCATGATCATCGACTCGATCTCGATCATGTTGCTGACCGTGCCCATCGTCGAACCCGTCGCGATGGCCTTTGGCTTTGATCAACTCAGCTTTGCCATCGTCGGCATCATCGCCATCGAGGCGGGTCTCCTGACCCCGCCTTTCGGGTTGCTGATATATACGGTCAAGGCCGCGATACAGGATGATGACGTGGGGGTGCAGCGCATATTCCTGGCCTCGATCCCCTACTGGCTGATCATGCTGATGATTGTCGCGCTGATCGTGATATTTCCCAGCATCGCCAACCTCTTGCCCGACATCTTGATGTGATTTTGCCAAGGAAAGGGGCCCATCCATGCCCGCCTACTGGATCGCCCGCAGCCGTATCAACGAGCCCGTCGCCTACAAGCGATACACAGACCTTGTCCCCGGCATCATTGCCAAGTTCGGCGGCAAGGTGCTGGCGCGCGGCGGCAATTACCAGATCATGGAAGGGCCGGAAAAGTTCCACCGTTTTGTGGTGATAGAATTTCCCGACCTTGCGACCGGGGTCGCCTACTTTACCTCGCAGGAATACGCCGCCGCCGCCCGCCATCGCCGCGAGAATGGCGCGGGCGAGGTCGAGACTGTCATTCTGGAAGCCGGCGAATTCACCAAATAATATGAGGGGGTCAAGACATGAAAACCACGCGCGTCATGATGCACGAACAGGGCGCCCCCGA
>JBFHFG010000047.1:0-10761 GCA_041583815.1 Halovulum sp. | reverse complement strand
CATCACGCAGACGCGGTCGGCGATCCGGCGCACGATCCCCAGGTCGTGGGTGATGAACAGCAGGCTCATGTCCTCGGCCTTCTTGAGATCCGCCAGCAGATCGAGGATCTGCGCCTGGATCGTCACGTCCAGCGCGGTGGTCGGCTCGTCCGCGATCAGCAGTTCGGGGCCGTTCGCCAGCGCCATCGCGATCATCACGCGCTGCCGCTGCCCGCCCGACAACTGGTGCGGATAGGATTTCAGCCGCGTTTCCGGATCAGGGATGCCCACGCGCGTCAACAGGTCCAGCGAGCGTTTGCGGGCGGCCTCGCCATCCAGGCCCTGATGCAGCGCCAGCGACTCGCCCAGCTGTTTTTCCAGCGTGTGCAGCGGGTTGAGCGAGGTCATCGGTTCCTGGAAGATGAAACTGATGTCGTTGCCCCGGACGCGGCGCAATTCCTTGTCGGGCGCGGTCATCATCTCGGTGCCCTTGTAGACGACCGAGCCGCCGGTGCGGGCGCTGTCGCCCAGCAGCTTGACGGTCGACAGGGCGGTGACGGACTTGCCCGAGCCGCTTTCGCCGACCAGCGCCACGGTTTCCCCGGCAGAGACATCGAAGCTGACGCCGCGGACCGCGCGGATGGTGTTGCCGCCCTGCACGAAGTCGACGGTCAGGTCCTTTACCGTCAGGATCGGGCCGCTCATGCGAAGGTCTTTCTGGGGTCGAATGCGTCGCGGACCCCTTCGAAGATGAACACGAGCAGCGACAGCAGGACGGTCAGTGTGATGAAGGCCGTAATGCCCAGGTGCGGGCTTTGCAGGTTGTTCTTGCCCTGTAGCGCCAGCTCCCCCAGCGAGGGGTACGAAGGCGGCAGGCCGAAGCCCAGGAAGTCGAGACCGGTCAGCGTGCCGACGGCCGCGGTAACAAGGAATGGCAGAAGGGTGATCGTCGCGACCATCGCATTGGGCAGCATGTGACGGAACATTATCACCCGGTCACTGACGCCAAGCGCCTTGGCGGCGCGGACGTATTCGAAGTTGCGGGTGCGCAGGAATTCGGCCCGGACCACGCCGACAAGGGCAGTCCACGAGAACAGCACGATCAGGAATGTCAGCAGGACAAAGCTCATCTGGAAGATCGCGCCCATGATGATGATTACGTACAGCGCCGGGGTCGCTTGCCAGATCTCGATCAGGCGCTGGAAGATCAGGTCGAGCCAGCCGCCGAAATAGCCCTGCACCGCGCCCGCGAGGATTCCCACGACCGACGAGAAGAACGTCACGATCAGCGCGAAGATCACCGAGATGCGGAAGCCGTAGATCACGCGGGCCACAACGTCGCGGGTCTGGTCATCGGTGCCCAGCCAATGCTCAGAATCCGGAGCGGAAGGCGCGGTCAGCACGTCGTAGTTGATGGTGTTGAAGGAATAGGGGATCAACGGCCAGATCATCCAGCCGACCTCGATATCCAGTTCGCCGGCCTGCGCGGCTGCGATCGTGTCCTCGGGCGCGTCGAAACAGTCTTCGACGCCCGCCGCGATCACCAGGCATTGCACCACCGGATCGGTGAAATCCGCGACGAAGCCCGGATCGCCGCCGAAATCGGCTTCCTCGTAGACGCCTCCAAGGGCGGGGAACATCCATTCCCCCTGGTGGTTCAGCACGATGGGCCGGTCGTTGGCCACAAGCTCGGCAACCATCGACAGGATGAATAGGATCGCGAAAAGGATCAGCGACCAATAGGCGCGACGGTTCGAGCGGAAGTTGTTCCAGCGCCGTCTTTGCAGCGGATTGAGCTTGAACATCAGGTCTCGCGGGATTCGAAGTCGATGCGGGGGTCGACCCAGACATACATCAGGTCGGAGATGATGCCGATCAGCAGACCGATCAGCCCGAAGAAGTAGAGCGTGCCAAAGACGACCGGGTAGTCCCGGTTCAGCACGGATTCAAAGCCCAGCCGACCCAACCCGTCGAGCGAGAACACCACCTCGATGATCAGCGATGCGCCGAACAGGACGGACAGGAACAGGCCGGGGAAACCGGCGATGATGATCAGCATGGCGTTGCGGAACACGTGACCGTAAAGCACCCGGCTTTCGGTCAGGCCCTTGGCGCGGGCGGTCACGACGTACTGCTTCTTGATCTCGTCAAGGAAACTGTTCTTGGTCAGCAGCGTCAGCGTGGCAAACGCACCGATGGTGGCGGCCGTGACCGGCAGTGCGATGTGCCAGAGATAGTCGCCCACCTTGCCCAGCAGCGACAGCTGGTCGAAATTGTCCGAGGTCAGGCCACGCAGCGGGAACCATTGGAAGTAAGATCCGCCCGCGAAAAACACCAGCAGCATGATCGCGAACAGGAAGCCGGGAATCGCGTAGGCCGCGATGATGATGCCGCTGGTCCAGGTATCGAACTTCGAGCCGTCAGTGACCGCCTTGCGGATGCCAAGCGGGATAGACACCAGGTAGGCAATCACGGTCGACCACAGGCCAAGCGTGACCGATACGGGCAATTTCTCGAGCACCAGGTCCACCACGGATATCGAGCGGAAATAGCTCTCTCCGAAGTCGAACTGCATGTAGTTCCACAGCATCGTCAGGAACCGCTGCCAGGCCGGTTTGTCGAAGCCGAACTGCCTTTCCAGGTCTTCGATGAAGTCCTGAGGCAGGCCGCGCGCCCCTTGGTAACCGCCGTCATCGACGCCGCCGCCGCCACCCGCGTCACCGCTGCCGCCCGAGATGCGGTCGGTTGCCGAAGCGGCGTCTTCGAGTTGCGCGATGATCTGCTCCACCGGGCCACCGGGCACGAACTGGATCAGGGCGAAGTTGACCAGCATGATGCCGATCAACGTGGGGATCACCAGCAGAAGCCGTCTAAGGATATAAGCGCCCATTACGGCAGCGGTGCCCCGTCGGCCTTCAGGGCCTTGTATTTCGCTTCATCCCACCACCAGTAGGCGTCACCGCGCGAGTAGAGCGGCTTTTCCTCGGGTTTCCCGAACACGTCCCAGTAGGCCAGGTTGTGCTCGCCCATGTACCAGTTGGGCACCCATATGTGCATGGACCGCAAAACCCGGTCCAGGGCGCGGACCGATGCCTCCAGTTCCTCGCGGCTGTGGGCACCTGCGATGGTTTCGACCAGCGCATCGACCACCGGGTCGGAAACGCCCGAGAAGTTCGCCGTGCCCGGTTCCTTTGCACTGTCCGAACCGAAGATCTGCCGCAGTTCCAGCCCCGGCGTCAGCGACATGACCAGCCGACCGGGGATCACGTCGTAGTCGAAATCCTCCTGCCGCTGCTGGTACTGTGCCGCGTCGATCAGCGACAGCTTGGCGTCGATGCCGATCCGCTTGAGGTTCTCGACATAGGGATTGATGATCCGTTCGAAACTGGCGCTGTCGTCAAGGACTTCCAGCGTCAAGGTTTGCCCTTGGGCATTCTTCCGCACGCCGCCCTGCAGGGTCCAGCCGGCCTCGTCCAGCAGGCGCGAGGCCTTGCGGATTGCGGCGCGGTCGGTGCGGCTGGGTTGGTTGACCGGTGGTGAATAGGGCGGTTCGGTAAAGATGCTTTCAGGCAGCGCGTCGCGATGCGCTTCCAGGATTGCCAGCTCGCGGCCTTCGGGAATGCCCTCGGCCTGCATGTGCTGGGTGTTCTCCCAGAAACTGTCGGTGCGCTTGTAGATGCCGTAGAACAGCGTCTGATTCGACCATTCGAAGTTGAACATCAGGCCGATCGCTTCGCGCACGCGGGGGTCCTGGAACTTCTCGCGGCGGGTGTTGATCCAGAAGCCTTGCGTTCCGGAGGGGCGGTTGTCGGCGACGGATTCCTTCACGACCCAGCCCTCGTCGATGGCGGGGAAGTCATAGCCGGTCGCCCAAAGTTTCGAGAAGAATTCCTCGTGCAGCAGGTAGGAGCCGCCCTTGAAGGCCTCGAACGCCGCCGTGTAGTCAGCGAAATACTCGTAGGTGTAGCAGTCGAAATTGTTCGCGCCGACATTCACCGGATGCTCCCACGCCCAGTAGTCGGGGTTGCGGCAATAGGTGATTGATCGGCCCGGCTTGGCATCTTCGACCACGTAGCCGCCCGAGGACACCGGGGGCGTCAACGTGGATTCCGCGAAGTCGACGTCCTGGTAATAGTGCTCGGGCAGGATCGAGATGCCGCCGGCCTGCTGGATCAGTTCGCGCTTGGGCGCATCCTCGTTGAAGGTGAACTTGACCTGGTAGGTGTCCAGCGCCTCGACCGATTTGAAATCCTTGAAGCTGATCTTGTAGGCCGGGTGCCCCTTTTCCAGCAGGACGTTGTAGGTGAACACGACGTCCGACGCCTCGATCGGCTCGCCGTCCGAGAAGGTTGCCTCGGGGTTCATGTGAAAGATCACCCACGATCGGTCTTCGGGGTATTCCAGGCTTTCGGCCACCAGCCCATAGGCGCTGTCCGGTTCGTCTGCCGATCCGACCAGCAGGCTGTCGTGCAGCAGTCCCAGGCCCTGGGCCGGTTCGCCCTTCAGAATGAACTGGTTGAGACTGTCGAACGTGGCCGACGCGCCGGTCCCACGAAAGGTCATCCGCCCGCCCTGGGGTGCGTCGGGGTTCACATAGTCGAAATGCGGAAAGTCGGGGCCGTACTTCAGGTCCCCGAAGGTCGATATGCCATGCGAGGTGATGACGTCCTGCCCGCGTACAGGCGCTGCCAGCGCCAGCAGGGCGGCGGCCACCAGCGGCAGCGCGGCCATGTTCGGGGTCATCTGAATCCTGGTCGCGACGATCTGCGCCCGCATCGGCATGTCCCTCTGATCCGTTCCGTTGCTGTCAGGCCAGACTAATGCAAACACGGGGGGCGTAAAGACGAAAGCCCCCGCGGATCGCGGGGGCTTGAACGGGAATTTCTGCGTTGGCGGGGATCAGCCGCCGATGCTCTGCAGATAGGCGATCAGGTTGGCGCGATCTTCGATATCGGCCATGCCGCGATAGCTCATCTTGGTGCCCGGCGCCCAGTCGGAGGGCTTGGCGATGAAATCGTTCAGGTGCTCGGGCGTCCAGGCGCCGTCCTTGCCGGCCAGCGCATCCGAGTAGTTGTAGCCGCTGGCTGAAGCGATATCGCGATCAACCACGCCGGATAGGTAGGGGCCGACGGCGTTGGCGCCATCTTCCAGTTTGTGGCAAGAGGCGCAGGCGCGGAACAGACGTTCGCCCGCTGCGGCATCGGCCGCGGCGAAAACCTCGGCGAAATCGACTTCTTCCTCGGGGGCCTCGTCGGCACCGCCGGCTTCCTCGACCTCGATATTGTAGGCGAAGTGTTCTTCGTCGCCGTGACCGCCTTCGCCGCCGTTAATCAGGCCGTCGGCTGCCGTCTGGATCAGAAGAAACACCAGCAGGCTGCCGCAGGCCCCGCCGACGATCTTGGTGATTTCCATCGTGTCCATGCTGGTTCGTCCCGCACTGTTCCTGTCCGTGTCGGCCTTGGCCGTTTGCAGGGTATCTATCCGCTTCCCCTGTCGGTCCGCAAGGTATAGTAAGCGCGACCAAACGACCGGGAGAGGCAGATGGGCGGGAAGACGGGGATCGTCTCGTATCAAGGCGAGCCGGGGGCCTATTCGCATCAGGCCTGTATCGAAGCGGTTCCGGACATGAAACCGCAGCCGATGCCGACCTTCGAGGGCGCCATAGACATGGTTCGCGCCGGTGACGCGGACCTTGCGATGATCCCGGTCGAGAACTCGACCTACGGGCGTGTGGCCGATGTGCACCAGTTGCTGCCCGAATCCGGCCTGCACATCGTAGGCGAGCATTTCGTCCGTGTGCACATCAACCTGCTTGGCGCGCCGGGGACGAAACTGGACCAGATCCGTAGCGCCATGTCGCACACGGTTCTGCTGGGACAATGCCGCGGTTTCCTCAAGGCGCACGGAATTGCCCGCGTCACCGGTTTCGACACCGCCGGTGCGGCCAAGCACGTGCGCGAGGCCGGGGATCCGACCATGGCCGCGCTTGCCTCGCCACTGGCGGGCGAGATCTATGGGCTGGACGTGCTGGCCGACGGGATCGAGGACAACCACGACAACACCACGCGATTCCTGCTGATGGCCCCAGAACCGGCGCATACCGCGCCCGGCGGCGACGTCATCACCAGCTTCATCTTCCGGGTGCGCAACATCCCGGCGGCGCTGTACAAGGCGATGGGCGGTTTCGCGACCAACGGCGTCAACATGGTCAAGCTGGAAAGCTACATGGTGAACGGCTCGTTCACGGCGACGCAGTTCTATGCCGATATCGAGGGCCACCCCGACGATCCCGCCGTCGCCCGCGCGATGGAGGAGTTGCGCTACTTCACCTCGTACCTGCACGTGCTCGGAGTCTATCCGGCTGCCCTGCGCCGGCACGAGATCTGAAGCGGGCAGCCGCGGTCAGGCGACCCGCGCACCGGACACCCATGCGCCCCTGACTATCGGCACGTCGCCGATGACGGCAAAGCGGACCAGATCGCCGCGCAGACCTGGCTGCAATGCACCGCGATCCCGCAGCCCTGAGGCGCTGGCCGCGGCCGATGTGACGGCGGCAATTCCCCGTGACATGTCGCCGGCGCGCCGCCCCAGGTCGACCGCCGCCGCCAGAAGCGCGCCGGGGATGTAGTCCGAGGACAGGATATCCAGCAGCCCGGCCTCGGCCAGCTCCGCTGCCGCGACGTTGCCGGAATGCGAGCCGCCCCGGATCAGGTTCGGCGCCCCCATCATCACCGCGATTCCGTTGTCACGGCAGATCCGGGCGGCCTCGATCGTCGTCGGGAACTCGGCAATGCGGACGCCGTGCCGGGCTGACGCGTGCACGTGCTCAGGCGTGGTGTCGTCATGGCTGGCAAGGATCGCGCCCAGCCGGATCGCGGCCGCGACCGCCGCAGCTTCGTGCTGTGCGCCGACGCGCCCGCGAAGCGCGCGCAGCCGAGCCACACGTGTGTCGAACTCGGCCGCGCCAAGGCCCTGTCGTTCGGTCATGAAGCTGCGATACCAGTCCATGTCGCGGAACTGCCGTTCCCCCGGCGTGTGGTCCATCAGGCTGAGAATGCCGATCCGGTCCCGTGAGTGGAATTCGTCCAGTTCCTCGATCAACGTGTCCGAGCAGATCTCGGCCCGCAGGTGCAGGAAGTGGCTGATCCGCAGCGCGCCCCGGTCGCTAGCTGCCAGAATCTCGGACACCATCTGCCGGGCATAGCGGCCATAGCGCCCCCCGGTGGCCGACAGCACCGTGCCGACGCGAACCGCATCGAAGACGGTGGTGATGCCGACGCCTGCAAGCTCGGCGTCGTGGGCAACGATCGCGGCGGCATGCGGCCAGGCCACGCCGGGGCGGGGTTGCAGGTGGCGTTCCAGGTTGTCGGTGTGCAGTTCGATCAGCCCGGGGCACAGGAAGTCGCCCTGGCAGTCGATGGTCCCGGCGGCAGCAACGGCGCCACCATCGATATCCACGATCAACCCGTCGCGGACCTGAAGCGTGCCGTTCATGACGCGGTCAGGCAGAACCAGCCGGGCATTGGTCCAGACCGTTTCAGAGGAGTTGCGCCGGGTCATGGTCTTGCCGCACCTTGCGGGCACACGCCGCCCGCCTGAAGGATACGCCGATGCTCGCCGCCTACCGGCGATACGCGATATACGCCGCGCCCGCCCCCGGATCCGACCTGGCCCGCTTCGGGGCCTCGTGGCTGGGGTGGGACGCCGAGGCGGGCACATCTGTCGCCCACCCGGACGTGCCCGGATTGCCCCGCCCAGTGGCCGCGATCACCGAACAGCCCCGCCGCTACGGGTTCCACGGGACCATGAAAGCGCCGTTCCGACCGGCACCGGGGCAGGGACATGAGGCACTGGTAGAGGCGCTGGACGGGTTCGCCGCCGCGCGGGCACCGCTGCGCTTGAACTCCGGGCTGCGGTTGGCGCAGCTGGGTCGTTTCCTGGCGCTGGTTCCGGCGGAAGAGGATGAGCCGCTGGCCCGGTTGGCCGCCGACGCCGTCACCGCGTTCGAGTGGTTTCGCGATCAGTTGACCGATGCCGAGCTTGCCCGTCGTCGTGCTGCCGGCCTGACGACCCGGCAAGAGGCGTTGCTGCTGCGCTGGGGATATCCCTACGTGATGGACGAGTTCCGGTTCCATATGACCCTGACAGGTCCGCTTGAGCAGACCGAGCGAGCGGCCGTCGCTACCGTGCTGAGCGACAGGCTCGCGCCTATGATCGGCTGCCCTTGGGTCTTGGACTCCCTGTGCCTGTTCGCCGAAGCACAGAACGGGTACTTCCGCATCCTGCACCGCGCCCCGTTCAGTAGTACGCTCATGAATGAAGGATAGTTCGCACGGAAAAGCTTTCCTGGACAGAAATCGCGCGACAACTGGTGATTTGGTCACGAACAATCCAAGAGATCGCCCGAAAAATGCGAACTGCTTGTCCAGATTGTGCCGCATTCCTTGGCGAAAAGGGGGCTGAGGCAGAAACAATGAGTAGGTGTCATGGAAGGTTATTCGATACTGCTGATTATCGTGGCGATCTGGGTAGTCGGCATGCTCGTCTTCCTGAAGGACTACCTGCTGGGCGAGCGTCGAGTGGACCGCCGCAGGGGCACCCCGACGCTGGAGCCGCGCACCAAGATACGCCGCGACTAGACACAATTCGTATTCCACGCTGACCGCGCCCTGCCGGAAGGCCGGGGCGTTGCTTGTGTTCCGGGTGGTTTCGCAAGGCATGATGGACTCGGTTCGGTCACCAGTACTGACACCTTGGCGGGGCCGGACGCCAAGGGCAATGGCGCGTGCTTGCGCGTCCGTGCCGGCAGGGATAAGCAGATCCCATGCCTCAAGCAGCGATCCCCACAAGGCGCACCGCGACACCGGGTGCGATCGACAACCTGCGCGGATTGGCGTGGATGCTGGTCGCCGTGCTGATGGCCAGCGTGATGGCGGTCGCCGTCCGCTCGCTGAGCGTGGATATGGACAGCCGTGCCATCGTGCTGGTGCGTGCAGCTATCATCGTCGCGATGATCGTGGTGGCGCTGCCCTTCAGCCGGGCGCTGCGCGGAATGCGGTTCTCGCGCCCGTGGCTACATGTCAGCCGCGGTGCGCTGATCGGGATCGCGACTCAGCTGGGGTTCTATACACTTAGCCATGTGCCGCTGGCGACGGCCTCGGTGCTGTTCTTTACCGCGCCGATCTTCGCCACGATCCTTGCCGCCACGATGATGGGGGAGCGGGTCGGACCGCGCCGCTGGGCGGCGGTCGCCGCGGGGTTCGTGGGCGCGGTGGTGATCCTGCGGCCGGGCATCCAGGGGTTCGACGCAGGGATGCTGGCGGCGCTGGGGTCTTCGGCCTGCTACGCGATCGCGCTGACCCAGTCGCGCGGCATCGCCCAGGCGGACGGGCCTGCCGCGGCGCTGGTATCGTCCAACGTGATGACGCTGATCGTGTCGCTGCCTGCCGCATGGCCCGTGCTGACCGTACCCTCCTCGCAGGGATACTGGGCGTTTCTGATGGTGCTGGTGGCCGCGGGGATCCTGCGCGGACTGGCGGACATCCAAGCCTATCGCCACGGCGAAGCGGCTGTCCTGGCCCCGGTGACCTACCTGCGGATTATCCTTGTCGGATTGGCGGGCTATGTCTTCTTCGACGAGGTGATCGACGGTCCGACCCTGCTGGGCGCGGCGATCATCGTGTCCTCGACGCTTTACATCGCGCGGCGCGAATCAATCCGTCGTCACCGGCTGCGCGCCGCGACCCGTGCGCCCGCAGGCCCCGAGGGCTGATCAGAACCGCTTGCGCGCGCGCAGCGCGGCCGAGATCGTGCCGTCGTCAAGGTAATCCAGCTCTCCGCCCACGGGGACGCCCTGCGCCAGCGTGGTCACGTCGACCGGAAGCGATTCAAGCTGATCGGCGATGTAATGGGCGGTGGTTTGCCCGTCGACGGTGGCGTTCAGGGCCAGGATAACCTCGGACACGTCACCGGTTTCGACCCGAGCGACGAGCGCGGGAATGCGCAATTCATCCGGTCCTACCCCGTCGAGCGCGGACAGGACCCCACCCAGCACGTGGTACCGCCCGCGAAACGCCGCGCCGCGTTCCATCGCCCAAAGGTCGGCAACATCCTCGACCACGCAGATCTCGGAGTCCGCGCGCCGCGCGTCGGTGCAGATTGCGCACCGCGCGCCGGTGGCGATATTGCCGCAAACCTCGCATTCGCGAACGGTGGCGGCGACATCGGCCAGCGCGCGGGACAGTGGCTCCATCACCAACTCGCGTTTCTTGATCATCGCCAGAACGGCACGGCGGGCCGAACGCGGACCCAGGCCCGGAAGCCGGGCCATCAGGTCCACCAGTCGTTCGATTTCCTTGCCGCCTTCACCCATGTGCCGGTGTTAGCCGGTTGGCATGGCGGGTCAAGCGCGGAATGGCGTCAGCCCTGGGTCCAGTGGGCGACGACGTCGAAGCCCTCGGGCGTGGGTGCCCCATCCAGGTGTTCGGCCATGCGGCCCCAGATTTCGCGGACGCGGGGCAGGCTTTGCTCTGCATCGGCCTCGCTGGAAACCAGCGACACGATGTAGCCGGTCCCGTCATCGCGGATCGCGTTCACGAACTGCTGGATACCGGGAAGCGCCATGATGTCGGATTTCATCGACTCGGCCTGCGCTTTCGCGGCCTCGATATGTCCGGACTTGATCTTGTATCTGGTAATACGCGCATACATGGCACGCCCCCCTTGTGATCGTTACGCGGCCGATCCGTGCCGACCGTGACCGATCATAGCACGATCGGCCAT
>JBFHFG010000046.1:0-10845 GCA_041583815.1 Halovulum sp. | reverse complement strand
CGCGGGACTTCGGTCTCGACGATGGTGCGGCACCGTTCCTGCGCGCCGAAATCGGTGCGCGGCAAGAAGACCTGGCCGACGGCCAGCAGTTCGTCGCCCGGCTCGTGGCCGGTGCTGCGCACCTGGTCCTGGAAGAACGGTACGGGGATCTGCACGTGGATGCCCGCGCCGTCGCCGGTCTTGCCGTCGGCGTCGACCGCGCCGCGGTGCCAGACAGCCTTCAGCGCGGCGATACCGGCGGTGACCACGTCACGGCGGCGCTGCCCGTCGATGGCGACAACGAGGCCCACCCCGCAGGCGGCCTTTTCGTCCTCTTCGCTGTACATGCCGGTGGCGGCGAGGCTTGCACGGGCTTCGGCGTGCTGCTTGGCCCAACGGTCATCGTATCGAGTCATGGGACTGACCTTTCTGTAGCGCACAGGACGACGCCGCGCGCGCGGAAGGCGCGAACGGCGGTCGATTGCGGGATGGCGCACCGGCACGGGCCGGCGCGGAAATTCAGCGGATGGGAACCGTCAGCGCGCCTGCGATGCGGCGCGGCAGGGGATCCTCGTTCAAACGGACCTCGGGCAAATCGAAGCTGATCGCCAGCCCCTCGACGTCGGTCGCATAGCCCGCCTCGATCCGGGAACTGGGCAGAAAGCCCTTCGCGGAAAAGACAGTGCCCGCATCGCGACCGCGGATCTCCCACGAGCCCGAAGTCAGGCGCACACGTTCCGGCCCGAGGCAGACGGTCGCCGTCACGTCCAGGAACACCGTATCCAGCGAATCGCGGATATCCACGATGTCGCGCAGCGGCGAACGCGAGACCAGCTTGACCTCCTGCACCTCGGTGCCTCGACGTATCCGGATGGTGCGGGTCGGCGGCTCGGGCGGCGTGGCGGCCTGCTGTGTCTCCGGCAGGCCGGTGTGATAGCAGACCCGCTCTGCCGACAGGCGCAGCGTCGCCGCCACCTCTGACCCCAGGCAGTACCCGCCGCCCGACAACCGGCTGAGCCGGTTCTCGATCAGGCGCGGACTGACCTCGCTGCACGGCTCGGCGTTCTGCGCGCGCAACGGCGCGGGCGCCAGCAGGAGCAGCGCGACGATAAGCGAAAGCGGGGTACGAAGGCGTTGTTTCATCGGTTCCGGACTGTTGAGGCTGTTGCCCCCCAACGCCGGAACCCCGGAAAAAGATGCACGCCGGTGCGCCAGACGACCGCGCGACGGCGCGCGCCCTCCCGGCCGGGGCCGGGACAGCGTTGTCCGGTTTTATCGCGTTCGCCAGCCGCATCATTGCCGCTTGCACCCTTGTCCAAAGTCGTGTCGTGACGCGCCCGAACCGGGCGCAGTGCTATTCCGCAGCGACGGCGGCCGAGGCCGCGTCGAACTGGTTCAGGATCTGCTCGGCCGCATCGCGCCCGTCGCGGATCGCCCAGACCACCAGCGAGGCCCCGCGCACGATGTCGCCCACCGCGTAGACGCCCGGCATCGAGGTCTGCTTGGTGCGGAAATCGGCGCGGATCGTTCCCCAGCGGGTCACTTCCAGTTCAGGCTCGTTCCACAGAGTCGGCAGTTCCTCGGGCTCGAAACCCAGCGCCTTGATGACGATGTCGGCATCCTCGGTATAGTCGGCGCCCTCGATCTCTTCGGGGACCTGGCGGCCGCTGGCGTCGGGCGCGCCAAGACGCATCTTGGCCACGCGCACGCCCGAGACGGCCTCTTCGCCAGTGAAGCCCTTGGGGGCCGCCAGCCAGACGAACTCGACGCCCTCTTCCTCGGCGTTCTCCACCTCGCGCTGCGAGCCGGGCATGTTCGCCCGGTCACGGCGGTACAGGCACTTCACGCTGCTCGCGCCCTGCCGGATCGCGGTGCGCACGCAGTCCATCGCGGTGTCGCCGCCGCCAATGACGACGACGCGCTTGCCCTCGGCGTTCAGCTCGCCGCTCTCATATTCCGGCACGCTGTCGCCGAAACCGACCCGGTTCGAGGCGGTCAGGTAATCGATCGCGCGCACGATGCCCTTCAGGCCTGCGCCCGGCCCGCCCAGATCACGCGACTTGTAGACACCGGTGGCGATCAGTACGGCATCATGCGTCTCGCGGATTTCCTGAAAGGTGATGTCCTCGCCGACATTGCAGTTCATCCGCAGCTCGATGCCGCCGTCGGAAAGCTGCTGGTTGCGGCGCATGACCACGTCCTTCTCCAGCTTGAAGCCGGGGATGCCATAGGTCAGCAGGCCGCCCGCGCGGTCGTAACGGTCATAGACGGTGACCTTGCACCCGGCACGGCGCAGCATGTCCGCCGCCGCCAGGCCACCGGGGCCGGCGCCGATGATGCCCACGCTCTCGGGGCGCTCCTGCGCCGGGGTCACGGGCTTGATCCAGCCCTCTTCCCAGGCCGTGTCGGTGATGTACTTCTCCACCGCGCCGATGGTGACGGTGCCGTGGCCCGACTGCTCGATCACGCAATTGCCCTCGCACAGGCGGTCCTGGGGGCAGATGCGGCCGCAGATCTCGGGAAAGGTGTTGGTTGCCTGGCTGATCTCGTAAGCTTCCTGCAACCGCCCCTCGGCGGTCAGGCGCAGCCAGTCCGGGATATTGTTGTGCAGCGGGCAATGGGTCTGGCAATACGGCACACCGCACTGGGAACAGCGGCTGGCCTGTTCGGCCGCCTTCTCGGCGACAAACTCGCGGTAAATCTCGCCGAAGTCGTCGCGCCGGGCGTCGGCGGCACGCTTCTCGGGCATCGAGCGACCGACAGTCACGAATTTCAGCATGTCGCTTTGCGGCATGTCCGCCTCCCCCTTCGGATTCCGAGTGACCAGCCCCAATATGGCCGGAGCCGCTGGATACCCTGTTCCTTGCGCCTTATAAAGTCAGCTATGCTGACCTATTGTCGCTTTTCCGGCCCGCGACGACCGTAATCTGGCAAAAACTGCGGGAAAATAGTAAACACGCGTGACCTACTGGCCTGCATTGCCCCTGTCACAGGGGTTTGCTACCACAAATTACCGTTCATATCGACAGGTCTATCGGCGATGCCTCTGCTCTCTCTCGTCATGCTCGCCCTGATCCAGGGCCTCACCGAGTTCCTGCCTGTCTCATCCTCCGCGCACCTCGAACTATGGCACCAGTGGGTCGGACAGACGCCGGATGACCTCAGTCTGGACATTGCGGTCCATCTGGGCACGCTCGCGGCGGTCGTGCTGTACTTCCGGGCCGAGGTCGCGCGCGCCGTGGCGGGCGGAATACTGCTGCTGCGCGGACAGCATCACCGCCCCGAGGCCCGGCTGGCACTGTGCCTGGTGATCGCAACGATCCCCGTCGTCGTCGTGGGCGCGGCGCTCAAAATGACAGGGCTGATCGAGGCGTTGCGCTCGCTGGCCGTGATCGGATGGGCAATGATCCTGTTCGGGCTGCTTCTGTGGTGGCTGGACCGGCGCGGCGGGCAGGGCCGCCAGGCGGCGGACTGGACCCTGCGCGACGCATGGATCATGGGGCTGTGGCAGGCACTGGCGCTGATCCCAGGTACTTCGCGGTCGGGCGCGGCGATCAGCGGGGCGCTGGCACAGGGTTTCGAACGAGGCGAAGGCGCGCGGCTGGCAATGCTGATGTCGATCCCGACGATCGGCGCGTCCGGCGTGCTGCTGGGGGCCGACCTGGCCGCATCCGGAAATGTCGAGATTGGCGCGAGCCTGGCGCTGGCCGCCGCCCTGGCCTTCGCCGCCGGGCTGGCCGCACTAAGCCTGATGATGCGCCTGTTGCGCAGCGTCAGCTTCACGCCCTACGTGATCTACCGCGTTGCCCTGGGCCTTGTCCTGCTGGCCGTCGCCTACACCTGATAGGCCCAGCCTTCCACTTTCTTCAAATATCCCCGCCGGAGGCATCCGGCGCCCGGTCCGGGGCGCCGGTCCCACCCTAGTAGCGCAGGTCCTTGGCCGAGGCCGTCAGCCGTGCGTACTGCCCATAGGGCATGTAAGGGGTCAGGTAATCTTCCAACTCGGCCGCCATCGGCGTGGGCTGGATACCCAGGTCGGCAAAGCCCTTGGCGCTTTCCGACACGACATTGTCGCGCCCGAGTTGCAGGACCTGGTCGAAGGTTACCGGCGCGGGCAGCAGGCCGCCCGTGATCCGGTGCCCGAATCCGAAAACGCGGCCCATCAGTCGGGCGATCGGCATAGGAACCGCAAGAACCAGCCTGCGGCGGCGAATCACGTTCAGCATCCGATCCATCAGGCCCGCGAAACTGTCCACCTCTGGGCCGCCCAGTTCGTAGACGCCGGCGGGAACGCCGTCGATCAGCGCCTTTTCCGCCGCGGCTGCCACATCATCCACGTAGACCGGCTGGAATCGCGTCTCGGCGCCGATCACCGGGATCACAGGGCTGATCCGCGCCATCCCGGCGAACCGGTTGAAGAACTCGTCCTCGGCGCCGAACACGACCGACGGTCGCAGAATCACCGCGTCCGGCTGATGCTGAAGCACCGCGGATTCGCCCTCGGCCTTGGACCGGGCATAAGCGCTTTCACTGTCGGGATCGGCACCGATCGCCGAAATGTGGACAAAGCGTCCAATTCCCGCTTCGGCGGCCAGCCGCGCCACGCGCCTCGCACCATCGACATGCAGCGAATCGAAGCTCTGCTTGCCAGCGGGAATCAGCACACCGACCGAGTAGACCACTGCGTCGGCGCCGTTAAGCGCGGCCGCCACCGAGGCTTCGTCGCGGACGTTGACCTGCACGGGTTCGACTTGGCCCACGACACCGTAGGTGCGGACGAACAGCGCATCATTGGGTCGCCGCACGGCAACCCGCACCCGCCAACCCGCGCGCGCCATGCGACGCGCGATGTAGCGGCCGACGAAACCGGAACCACCAAATACCGTGACAATCGGGCTTTGCGGGATCATGCGTGAAGCTCTCTCTTTACTTGCTTGCCGGCGCGTCGCGGCACCCCTTGGGGCAGTGCCACCCGTTACGCGCCAACCCCTGGTTACGCGTAAAGCGGCCGATCCCCGACACTCATATGTTACGGTCCAACAGGCGGAAAGGTGCGACAAAACACCCACGATCCGGCCTGTGGCCAAGTTGCACCGGTCATCGGTCAGAAAGACGTCGAAGCCGTGTTTTCCATGTGGCCGATACTGCTCTGCGGCTTCTGTTTGCGGGGGACAATGCCCCCGGCGACAGGGGTCGTCAAACCTTCCTCGGACAACATCCCGCGACCGGCGGAAAATCCCTCATAAGAATGCGAAACTGCCGTTGACACCGGTTTGCGGCGGCGATACATCCCCACTCCACAGACGGCACCTGCCCAGGTGGCGGAATTGGTAGACGCGCTGGCTTCAGGTGCCAGTGGCCTTACGGTCGTGGAAGTTCGAGTCTTCTCCAGGGCACCAATACCCCGACGCATCCCCGCGTATCTTTCGTGCGTACCGCGCGCGCCGGGGACCATGACACGCGACGGGGTCCCGATGACCAATCACCTGCATCAACGCGACCTGCCCGATGGGCTGGACCTTGGGTCCGTCGTCGCGATCGACACCGAAACCATGGGTCTGAACCCGCACCGCGACCGGCTGTGCGTGGTGCAGCTGTCATCGGGCGACGGCAACGCGCATGTCGTGCAGATCCACCAGGATCAGACCGAGGCGCCGAACCTGACCCGGATGCTGGCCGACCCCGAAGTGCTGAAGCTTTTCCATTTCGGCCGCTTCGACATTGCGGTGCTGCTGCACCGGTTCGGCGTGCTGACCACGCCGGTCTATTGCACCAAGATCGCCTCGAAGCTGGTGCGCACCTATACGGACCGCCACGGACTGAAGAACCTTGTCCAGGAAATGGCGGACGCGGATCTGTCCAAGCAACAGCAATCCTCGGACTGGGGCGCCACGTCACTGACCGAAGCGCAGGTGAACTATGCCGCCTCAGACGTGCTATACCTGCACGAACTGCGCGAGAAGCTGGACGAGCGCCTGGCGCGCGAGGGCCGCACCGACCTGGCCCGCGCCTGTTTTGAATTTCTGCCGCACCGGGCCGCGCTGGACCTGGCGGGCTGGCCCGAGACCGACATCTTCGCACACTGAGGGGGTTCGCCGTGGACAGGTCCGCCAAAGCAGAGACTGCCTTCATCGACAGCGGGCGCCGCGTCCTGCAGCTCGAGGCGTCGGCCGTCGCGCAGATGGCCGAGACGCTGGACGGCAGCTTTGCGCGTGCCGTCACCATGATGATGGAGACCACGGGCCGGATCATCGTCAGCGGCATGGGCAAGTCCGGGCATATCGCCCGCAAGATCGCGGCGACGTTCGCCTCGACCGGCACACCCGCGATGTTCGTTCACCCGGCCGAGGCCAGCCACGGCGACATGGGCATGATCACCGTGCACGACCTTGTGCTGCTGTTGTCGAACTCCGGCGAAACGCCCGAACTTGCGGACCTGATCGCCTATACCCGCCGCATGGGCATTCCGATGATCGGCATCGCCTCGAATGCGGGCAGCACGCTTGTCCGCAAAGCCGACCACGCCATCGTCCTGCCCGCCGCGGCCGAGGCCTGCCCGAACGGGCTTGCGCCCACCACGTCGACCACACTGACGCTGGCACTGGGCGATGCCCTGGCCGTCGCGATGATGGAACAGCGCAGCTTCACCCCCGAAAACTTTCGCGAGTTCCACCCGGGCGGCAAGCTGGGCGCACTGGTGTCCAGCGTCGCCGATCTGATGCACCCGCGATCGGAACTGCCGCTGGTCAGCCCCGATTCGCCGATGTCCGACGCCTTGCTGGAGATTAGCTCGCGCGGGTTCGGTGTGGCCGGTGTCGTCGGCGAGACGGGCGCGCTGATCGGGGTAATCACCGACGGTGACCTTCGCCGCAACATGGCCGACCTGATGAGCCGCACCGCCAGTCAGGTCATGACCGCCAATCCCAAGACAGTCCGTCCCGAAATGCGGGCCACCGAGGCGTTGGCGCGCATGAACCGCGACAAGATCACGACGGTCTTCGTCGTGGCCGAGGGCGAAACTGCACCGCTGGGAATCCTGCACATTCACGACTGCCTGCGGGCGGGCCTTGGCTGAAGCGCCGCATCCGCGGCCGCGCCGCTCGGTCCGGTCCCGGATCGTGTGGCTGCTGAAGTTCGTCCTGCCGGCCATCGCCCTGGCGCTGCTGGCGCTGGTGCTGTTGTGGGATTCGGACAACGACGCCGGCGTCGGGCTGGTGTTCGACGATGCCGACCTGGAGGCGATGCGCACCGGCTTGCGGATCACCCGGCCGCAGTTCTCGGGCACCAGCCTGGAGGGGGACGTCTACGACTTCCGGGCCGAAACCGTCGAACCGCGGGGCTTGGAGATGACCACGGCGGATGTCGAGCAACTATCCGGCCGCGTCACCTATCGCGACGGCGCAACGATCGAACTGCGCTCGGACCATGCCCGGCTGGATATCCCCGAGCGGCGCGTGGTGCTTGAAACCGGGATCGAGATCCGAACCTCGGACGGGTACAGCGCGCAGGCAGAACGGGTCCGGATCGATATCGGCGCAAGCACGCTGGAGGCGGACGGACCGATCATCGCCTCGGGGCCACCGGGACGCATCGAATCCGACGCGCTGATGGTGGAACCTGCGGGCGAAACCGGCGGCGAAGGGTTCGACAACGAAGTGTTGATGCGCTTTACCGGGGGAGTAAAGGTAACCTACACCCCGCAGGCAAAGGACCGACCGGAATGAAAGCACGTATCTTGCCGATCGTTCTCGCGGCGTGGACCGCTGGCGCCGCGCTGGTCGGTGCCCAGACGACGGTGCCTTTCGGGGGCTTTTCGCACGATTCTGGCCAGCAGGTGGAAATCACCGCCGACAGCCTGACGGTCGATCAGAACGCCGGCTCGGTCGTGTTCGAGGGCGAGGTTCTTGTCGGCCAGGGCACGCTGCGCATGTCGGCCGACCGGATCACCGTGTTCTACAGCGGCGAGGGCCGGACCGGCGATGTCACCCGGATGGAGGCCCAGGGCAACGTGACCCTGACCAATGGCGAGGCCGCGGCCGAGGCGCAGGCGGCGTCCTACGACGTGGCGGCGGCGTTGATCACGATGGCGGGCGATGTGTTGCTGACCCAGGACGAAAACGCCCTGTCGGGCAACGAACTGGAGATTGATCTGGACACCGGCATGGCGCGGATGAAAGGCCGGGTGCAGACCATTCTGCAGCCCGCGACCACCCGGTGACCGCCCCGTTCGAAGTGCGCGAAGGCGGCCGCGGGCTGGAAGTCTTCAACCTTGGCAAAAGCTACAAGAAACGCCCGGTGCTGCGCGACGTGTCGCTGAACGTCCAGCGCGGCGAGGTGGTGGCCCTGCTTGGCCCCAACGGTGCGGGCAAGACGACCTGTTTCTACGCCATCGGCGGCCTGATCACCCCAGACCGCGGCACGGTCATGCTGGACGGCGAGGACGTGACCGCGCTGCCCATGTTCCGCCGCGCGCGCAAGGGAATCGGCTATCTTCCGCAGGAGGCGTCGATCTTCCGTGGCCTGACGGTCGAACAGAACATCCGCGCGGTGCTGGAACTGCACGAACCGGTCCGATCAAAGCGGAATCGGCAGCTGGACGAGTTGCTGGCCGAATTCTCGATCACACACCTGCGCCGCGCCCCGGCGATTGCCCTGTCGGGCGGCGAGCGGCGCCGGGTCGAGATCGCCCGCTGCCTGGCCAGCAAGCCCAGCTTCGTCCTGCTGGACGAACCCTTCGCAGGCGTGGACCCGATCGCCGTCGGCGAGATCCGTTCGCTTGTCGGCCAGCTGAAGACGCGCGGACTGGGCGTTCTGATCACCGATCACAATGTCCGTGAGACGCTGGAGATCGTCGACAGGGCCTACATCTTGCATGACGGCACCATGATGATGAGCGGAACACCACAACAGGTTGTGCAAGACGATAACGTGCGCCGCGTCTATCTGGGCGACGGCTTTCGGATCTGACGTCGCAAAATCATTGCGCCCCGCCCGACCGACCCTTACCTTTTGTTACATGGTCTCTGATCGAACCATATCTTTATCAAACTCCACTGGCACGAAGGGCCGGGACCTTGGCCGCAAGGCTGTTACGGGTCCCGGAACCGGACAGTCAGGCATCACGGCCCAAAAAAGACTGCGCTAAACTGATAAAGAGCCACAACGACTGATAAAAGGGAGTCGCCATGCAGATACAGGTCCACGGCAAACAGTTGGATGTCGGGGAGGCGCTGACCACCCACGTCAACGACCGGCTGAACGAAGTGGTCTCGAAGTACGCCGGCCGCCCTGTCGAGGCCACGGTGACCTTTTCAAAGATCGCCCACGAGTTCGGATGCGACGCCTCGGTTCACCTGTCGACCGGCATGACCGCGCAGGCCCGTGCGCGCGCCAACGATATCTATGACAGTTTCGACGGCGCACTGGAGCGTATGGACAAGCAGCTGCGGCGCTACAAGCGGCGGCTGAAGGACCATCACCAGAAGCGCGAGAACCCCATTGAGTTCATGGAGGCTTCGTCATATATCCTCCAACCCGGCGCGGAGGAATTCGAGGAAGCGGACGAACCGGAAAGCCTGCAGCCCGTTATCGTGGCTGAAATGGAGACCAAGGTTCAGTCCCTTTCCGTAGGAGAGGCAGTCATGCAGATGGAACTGGCTGGCGCGCCCCTGCTTGTCTTCCGCAACGACTCGCATGGCGGCGTGAATGTCGTCTACCGTCGGGAAGACGGGAACATAGGCTGGGTGGATCCGCGCAACGCGGCGCCCGCCTGACGTCAGAACAGGAGCGACACCAGGAATGGATATTACCGATATCCTCGATCCAGAGGCGGTGATCTCGCCGCTGCGCGTGCAGAGCAAGAAACGCCTGTTTCAGGAAATCTCGCACGCGGCGGCCGCTCGGCTGTCCCTGGATGAGAACACGGTGCTGACCACTTTGCTGGAGCGCGAAAGCCTGGGGCCTACCGGGGTCGGGCGGGGTGTTGCCATCCCGCACGGCCGGGTCGAGGGGATCAGCCGAGTTACCGGGCTGTTCTTCAAGCTTGAAACGCCGATCCCGTTCGATTCCGTCGACCGCAAGCCGGTCGACCTGATCTTTGCCTTGCTGGCCCCCCTGGATTCGGGGGCAGAGCATCTGAAGGCCCTGGCCCGCGTGTCGCGCTTGCTACGCGACGATCAGACCTGCGCCAAGATCCGGTCCACGCCGGATGCGCAGGCGATTTTTGCGATCATGACCGCCGACGAGGCATCGCAGGCCGCGTGAGCGGCCTGATCAGGTCTTGCGCTGCAAGGCCCGCGTCATGCGCTGATAGCGCGTGACCTCGACCGCCAGATCCTCGACTGATGCAGGGCATCCGGGCACCTGGCGCAAATCCACCAGGAACGTCCCGAAATCCGCCGGCAGACGGGCGCCCGAGAACAGCGGCGCCTGGCGCAGCACCTCTGGCAGCTTGCTGGTCAGCCGTTCTGCCAGCCCCACCCCTCCGCTCAGCACATCGGATAGCGACAGGTTGGTCACGCGACCGGGCTGCGTCACGGCGTCGAATGCCTGCGCCACGCGCTGTTCGCGGCCCAGAAGTTCGGGCAGCAGGCGCGGCAGGGCTTTGGGGTCCGACCGCCATTGGTCGCACAGTTCGATCATCCAGGCATCGGCCAGGCGCAGGATGTGCGCATTCGGATCCTGCAGGAAGAACAGGTTCATCGGCGAGTCGCCGGTGAAATCATGCTGCATGGTCTGCGTGCGCCGCCGCTCGATCCAGATCAGCTTGCTGAGGAAATGCGCCGGCTTGTGGTCACGGATACGCGGATTGTCGGATAGGTTGCCGGTAAAGACGGTCGCGCCACCAGCAAACTCGATCCGGTCGGG
>JBFHFG010000045.1:0-10913 GCA_041583815.1 Halovulum sp. | reverse complement strand
CGTGTTACCAGCGTTGTTGACCAGGATATCCACCGGGCCGAAACGCTCTCGAACCTCGTCATACACCTTTGGAATGCCTGCAACGTCCGACAGATCCAGCGCGGCGTAGTCAGCTCCGTTGCCGATCTGCGCGCACGCGGTTAAAAGCACCTCGGCCCTGCGCCCAGCGATCACCACCCGTGCACCCGCAACCGCCAGGCACTTGGCGATGGCCAAGCCCAGCCCCGTACCGCCCCCGGTCACCAGCGCCGTCTTGCCCATAAGGCCATAGGCCGCTCGCAATGCCGTATCGGAATCGGGTGTGGTCATGTCCATCTGCCTCATGCCTTAATGCCGGACAGCTGAACCACGGCAGGTCCGCGCGGGTCAAGCACAGGCGACAGAACAGTTGCGCAGATCGGGTAGGATGCCCGGTCAGACAACATCATGATGCTGGCGGAGGCGGTGGGATTCGAACCCACGAGGGGTTGCCCCCTGCTGGTTTTCAAGACCAGTGCCTTCGACCACTCGGCCACACCTCCACGGCATGGGGCCTACACCGAGGCGCGGCGGGGGGCAAGAACCTGCCGCGAGGGGTTTCGTCGCTTCCCAAACCTAGGCGCATCCGATAGTCTGTTCGCAATATCTGCCCACCCGGCGGTACCGGGTGGGTCTCTTTCCCCGGACAGCCGCCACAGAGCGGTTCCGGGGCTGCCGAGAGGGAGCAGTATGAGCAGGCAAATGGCAAGCATTCGCCCCGGGCGCGCCTTGGGCCTTATCGTGTTGGCCACCGCGTTGGGCGGCTGCGATCAGCTCGACGGGCTGGTGGGCGGTGCGGACGCCCCGGATGCCGCGGCACCGGCGATACAGGCCGAGGGCGGCGCGGCACCGGTGATGAAGGTCGAAGAGCGCGACGTCGAGCGCCCGGACATCTTCGAACTCGAGGCGAAGGGACTTTGGGACGGACGTTTCAGTTTCGGTGACAAATGGGTCGCGGTTGCGGCCAACGTGAAGGCCGAGCGCGTCCGCATCATCAACGAAGCCAATGGCCGCGAGATCGAAGGCGCCCTGTTCCAGAAAGAGGACGACCTGCCCGGACCGCCGATCATGGTGTCGCAGAATGCCGCCGAGGCGCTGAACATGCTGCCCGGCACGCCGGTGGACCTGCGCGTCGTAGTCATCCGCCGCGAAGTCGTCCAGGTGCCCGGCGCAGCGGGCGCGGCCCCGGTGCCAATCGCCGAGACCGGTCAGGTCTTCAAGGTCGACGGGGTTGCTACGACCGTTATTCCCGGAACCGTGGCGCCCGCGCCCGTGGCCCCGGGATCGGCTGCGAATGCCGCCGCCGAAGTGCCCGCGGCCGAGTCGATCAACACCGAGGCGATCAGGACCGAGGCGCTCGAAGCCACTGCACTGGGCGCGATCCAGGCTGCCGACGCCAACGCCGGAAGCCGGGCCGCGACCGAGGGACGTTGGATCCAGGTCGTCAACGGCGGCAACAAGGACGGGGCCGACCTGACCTTGAAACGGCTGAAGGACAACGGCCTGAGCGGGGCCATCCGCGAGAATGGCAGCGAAAGCGCCCGGCTGTACCGCGTGGTGGCGGGCCCGTTCGGGACCGATGCCGAATTCACCGCCGCCCTGGCGAAGATCCGGGACCTCGGCTATCGGGACGCTTTCGCCGCCCAATGACCGGGACGCATTGCCCCCGCCCCTTGGCGGGCCTGGCAAGAGGAGTAGACGCATGACCCTCAATCCGCGCGACAGCCTGTTGTCCGTAGCCGCCGCCGCGGCGATCCTGTTCGCCCCGCTGTCTGCGAGCGCCTTCGAGACGGCGGCCCGGTCGGCCCTTGTGCTGGATCAGAACAGCGGCACAGTGCTACTGGAAAAGAATGCCGACGCCCCGATGCCACCAGCGTCGATGTCCAAGCTGATGACGCTGTTCATGGTATTCGAGGCGCTTGATGCTGGTCGGCTATCGTTGGACGAACGGTTGCAGGTGTCGGAGAACGCGCAACGCATGGGCGGCTCGACAATGTTCCTGGACACCACCGACAAGGTCCGGGTCGAAGACCTGATCCTGGGTGTGATCGTGCAGTCGGGCAACGACGCCTGCATCGTGCTGGCCGAACGGCTTGCCGGTACCGAAGCGGCATTTGCGCAGCAGATGACGACTCGCGCGCGTGAACTGGGGATGCTGGATTCGACCTTCGCCAACGCCACCGGCTGGCCGGACCCCGACCACCGGATGAGCGCTCGTGACCTTGTCCAGTTAAGCACGCTGCTGATCGACCGGTTCCCCGAGTATTACCACTATTTCTCGGTGCGGGAGTATGACTTCGACGGGCGCGCGCCCTCGAACCGATTCAACCGGAATCCCCTGCTGAACCTCGATCTGGGCGCGGATGGGCTGAAAACAGGACACACCGAAGAAGCAGGCTATGGCCTGGTCGGCTCGGCCGAGCAGAACGGCCGCCGGGTGACGATGGTTGTCACCGGTCTGAACAGCACGCAGGAACGACTGGCCGAAAGCGAGCGACTTCTGACCTGGGCATTCCGGGAATTCACCTCGCGCGAGTTGTTCGGGGCGGACGAAACGATCGCCACTGCCGATGTCTGGATCGGGGCGGACCGGCAGGTTCCGCTGGTTGCGGCCCACCCAGTCAACGCCATCGTCCCTTGGGCAGAGAAAGACAACATAACCACCTGGGTCGAGTACACCGGCCCGATCGAGGCACCCATCGAAAAGGGCCAGTCCATTGCCGAACTTGTCGTCACCGTTCCCGGCGTCGGCGAGACCCGTCACCCGCTGCAGGCGGCCGAGGCCGTTGGCCGCGGCGGCTTCATGTCCAAGCTGCAGGCGACCGCGCAGGTGCTGATGGGGCGCGCCGTGACCGCCGCGCTCGGGGCTGGCGGCTAGGCATGGCCAAGGCGGACGGGCGCGGCCTGTTCATCAGTCTCGAAGGGATCGACGGCTCGGGCAAATCGACCCAGGCCGCAATGCTGACGGAACGGCTGCGCAAACAGGGTGTGACGGTCCGTCAGACACGCGAGCCGGGCGGTTCTGAAGGAGCCGAGGCCATCCGCGCCTTGCTGGTCGAGGGCGACCCGGCCCGCTGGTCCCCCGAGACCGAGATCCTGCTGTTCACCGCCGCACGCCGCGACCACCTGGAACGGGTGATCCTGCCCGCGTTGGAGCGCGGTGAAATCGTTGTCTGCGACCGGTTCGCCGACAGTACCCGCGTCTACCAGGGGGCGGCGCGTGCCGACCTGCGCAAGACGGTCGATGCCCTGCATCGGTTGATGATCGCGACAGAACCGGACCTGACCCTGATCGTAGACATGGACCCGCACGCCGCCCTGTCACGCGGCCTGGCGCGGTCCAGCGGCGAGGATCGGTTCGAGGATATGGGCGCCGCCTTCCAGGAGCGGCTGGCCGAAGGGTTTCGCGCGCTGGCACACAGCGCGCCGGATCGGTGTCGCCTGGTCGATGGCACCGGCACACCGGAACAGGTCGCTGCCCGGATCTGGCAAGCTGTCGAGCCCGTCCTGGCGGATCGGCTGGGCGCGGCAAACGCCTCGTGATACGCCTGACGTCATGAGCGAAACCGAGATCCCCGAACCCGATCGCACCGAAGGCGCCCCGCACCCACGCCACACCGGCGCGATATTCGGCCACGAAGCCGCCGAGGCGGATGTCTTAGACGCTCATGCGTCGGGGCGGATGCATCATGCCTGGCTGCTGACCGGACCGCGCGGCATCGGCAAGGCGACGCTGGCCTGGCACATCGCCCGGTTCCTTGCTGCGACGCCGCCGCCGGGGGACGACGCGGGGCTGTTCGGTGGGGGGCCTACACCCGGCTCGCTCGATCTGCCCGCGGATCACCCGGTGATGCGGCGGGCTGCGGCGCTGGCGGAACCGGCGATATTCCTGTGCCGTCGCGGCTGGGACGAGAAGGCGAAACGCCTGAAGACCCAGCTGACCGTGGACGAGATTCGCAAGATGAAGGCGCATTTCGCGCTGGCTTCGGTCGATGGTGGGCGGCGCACAGCGATCATCGACTCGGCGGACGAGATGAACACCGCCGCCGCCAACGCGCTGCTGAAATTGCTGGAAGAGCCGCCCGACAACACGGTCCTGCTGCTGATCAGCCACCAGCCTGCGCGCCTGCTGCCGACGATCCGGTCGCGCTGCCGGACCCTGCGCATGGGTCCGCTGTCGGTCGAGGATCTTGGCCGGGCCTTGCAGGCTGCAGAGCAACCGCTGGACCAGATCGACACGCTGCACAGGCTTGGCGGTGGGTCGGTCGGGGCGGCGGTCGGCCTGCTCGAAGGCGGCGGGCTGGAAATCTGGCCCGCGCTGCTGTCGCTTCTGTCACAGGCGCCGCGCATGGATCGGCAGGCGATGGCCGCGCTTGCGCAGAAGGCAGCCGGGCGGGCAAACGAACCAACCTACCGGATGATCGTGACCCTGGCCGAGCTTGCGGTCGCGCGACTGGCGCGGGCGGGCGTCGGCATGACCGAAGATTTGACCGACGCCGAAGCGCCCATCGCAGCGCGCCTGTCGCCGGACCCGTTCACCGCACGCGCCTGGGCCGAGACGCATTCCCTGATCACGGCCCGCGCGGGCCAGGCCCGGGCCCTGAACCTTGACCCGGAACAGGTGATCCTCGATATGTTGCTGGCTATCGAACGAACCGCCATCCGCGGCAGGCCCAGCGCTGCCTGACCGGATCGGCACAGCCCAAAGGCCCGAATGCCCCCTTCCCTGGTCGACAGCCACTGCCACCTGGATTTCCCCGATTTCGAGGGCCAGACGAGCGAGATCGTCGCGCGTGCCGTCGCCGCCGGCGTCACCCGCATGGGTACCATTTGCACCCGGCTGGCCACAGAGCCTTCCGTCCGCGCCATCGCCGACGCGCACGCCCCGGTGTTCTATGCCGCCGGCACCCACCCGATGCACGTGGCCGAACAGCCGATGGCAACCGTCGAGCAACTGGTTGCTCTGGCCGCGCATCCGAAATTCGTCGGCATCGGCGAGACCGGGCTGGATTACCACTACACCGCCGACACCGCTGACGTTCAGCAGGAAAGCCTGCGCACCCATATCGAGGCCGCACGACGCACGGCCCTGCCCCTGATCATCCACGCCCGCGCGGCGGACGAGGACATGGCCCGAATCCTGACCGAGGAGCACCGGGCGGGTGCCTATAGCTGCGTCATGCACTGCTTTTCATCCGGCGCACCGCTTGCCGAAGCCGCGCTGGACCTGGGGTTCTACCTGTCGATGTCGGGTATCGCGACCTTCAGGAAATCCAGCGAGCTGCGCGAGATTTTCGCCGCCGCCCCCGTGGACCGCATCCTGGTCGAGACCGACAGCCCCTACCTGGCCCCGGTTCCGCACCGCGGAAAGCGCAACGAACCGGCCTACACGGCACATACCGCCGCCGTCGGTGCCGAAGTTTTCGGCCTGAGCATCGCGGATTTCGCGGCGCAAACCAGTGCGAACTTCGACCGACTGTTCGCGAAAGCGGCTGGCTGGAGCGCGAATGCCTGAACTGGTCGTCCGGATACTCGGCTGCGGCTCGTCCGGCGGGGTTCCGCGCCTGGGCGGGTTCTGGGGGGCCTGCGATCCGAACGATCCACGCAACGCGCGCAGACGCTGTTCGATCCTGGTCGAAAGGCACGAGGACGACGCCGTGACACGGGTGCTTGTCGACACCTCGCCAGATCTTCGGTCGCAATTGCTGGATGCAGAGGTCGGCCTGCTGGACGCGGTCGTCTTCACCCATGAACACGCCGACCATACCCACGGGCTGGACGATCTGCGCATGGTGGTCTTCAACCGCCGCGAACGGTTGCCCGTCTGGGCCGACGATGACACCGCAGCCTCGCTTCACGCGCGTTTCGGCTATGCCTTCAAGCAGCCGAAGAACAGCGGCTATCCCCCGATCCTGCAGATGAACCCGATCGACGGCCCGTTCCGGATCGAAGGCGCAGGCGGGCCAATCCCATTTCAACCGTTTCGGGTCGCACATGGCCGCATCGGTGCACTGGGCTTCCGTATCCACGATCTTGCCTACCTGCCCGATGTCTCGGCCATGCCCGAGGAAAACTGGGCAATGCTGCAGGGTCTGAATTGCTGGATCCTCGACGCACTGCGCTACGAGCCGCACCCGACGCATATTCACCTTGCGACCTCTCTGGCCTGGATCGCCCGGGCCAAGGCCCGATGCGGCGTGCTGACGAACCTTCATATCGACATGGATTATGCGACGGTCGATGCGGAAACTCCCGACAACATCACCCCGGCGCATGACGGGATGACTCTGAGGTTCGACCTGCCATGCTGACGCTTATCCAAGTCGTACTGCCGGTCTTTCTGGTTACCGCGACCGGCTTCGTGGTGGTACGCACGGGGTATTTCAAGGACAACCTGATCGACGGGTTGAACCGCTACACTCAGGCGTTCGCGGTGCCGGTGCTGCTGTTCAACGCGACGCGGAACATGGACTTGGCGGCCGTTTTCGACTTTGGCATGCTGATGTCGTTCTACGTCGCGGCGACGACGACCTTCTTCCTGGGCGTCCTGGGCGCACGCGCGATCTTCAAGCGCCGCCCCGGCGAGGCGGTGGCGATCGGCTTCAGTTCGTTGTTCTCGAACTCGGTGATCCTGGGAATTCCGATCGTCGAGCGCGCCTACGGCCCTGACGCCTTGGCTGCGGCAATCGCGATCATCTCGATTCACGCGCCGTTCTGCTATTTCCTGGGCATCTCGATGATGGAATTCAGCCGCGCCGACGGCCGTGGATTCGCCGAGACCGCACGTGCCGTGCTTACTGCAATGCTGCGCAATGCGCTGATGGTCGGCATCGCGCTGGGCTTCGCCGCAAACCTGACCGGCGCAAGCCTGCCCGCACCGCTTGAAGATTCGCTGAACATGGTCGCGGGGACGGCGCTTCCCGTGGCGTTGTTCGCCCTTGGCGGCGTGCTGACCCGCTACAGGATGCGTGCATCCATTGGCGAGGCGACGATGACATCGCTGCTCAGCCTGGTGATCCATCCGGCGATCACCTTCACACTGGCCTACTATGTCTTCGACCTTCAGATGCTGTTCGTGAAGGCGGCCGTGACGATCGCGGCGATGGCCCCCGGGGTGAACACCTATATCTTTGCCACCCTCTATAACCGGGCCGAGGGCGCGGCGGCCAGCACAGTCATGCTGGCGACCATCCTGTCGCTGCTGACCACTTCTGTCTGGTTGTCGCTGCTTTCACTGCTGTAGGAGCGCGGCTTTTATCTGGCGGGCGCGTCGGGTACTGTCTCGGCGCGGCGGGAAACAGGCCCCGGCGCGACTGGGCTGCCGCAGGTCGGACCGATGACAATTCCCGAAACGCTTTATCGCGGCGCCGTGGTGTTCCTGGCCGCTGTCGCTTTGTTCTTCGTACTTTCCATGGCCGAGGCCGTCTTTGCACCGCTTCTGCTGGCGGTGGTCATCGGCATCGTGCTGTCGCCCCTGCTCCGCGCCGGAGAACACTTGAAACTGCCCCCGGTGATCAATGCCCTGTGCGCGCTGATCTTCGGCCTGGGCGTGTTAGCGCTTCTTATCGTTCTGCTGGAGCCGCCGGTCAGCAGCATCGCCCGCCGTGCCCCCGCGATCTGGTTCGAGCTGCGCTCGACCGTCGCCGACCTGCAATCCCAGTTGACCGGACTGATGCAGTTTTCCGACCAGGTTTCGGAAACCCTGGGCGAGCAGGCCGAAAGCCGCGAGGGCAACGCGATTCCTACATGGACCGATGCGCTGCTTCTCGCGCCCTCTCTGGCGGCCCAGATCCTGGTGTTCGTGGGCGGGCTGTTCTTTTTCCTGCTGACCCGTGGCGAGGTCTATGACGCAGTCGCGCGGCTGCTACCGCAGCTGGAACGCACCCAGATCGAGCGCGTCGAACGCATCGTCTCGCATTATTTCCTGACCATCAGCGTGATCAATTTCTGCTTCGGTGCGTCCGTCGCGCTGGCGCTGCACCTGCTCGGGATGCCTTCGCCGTTGCTGTGGGGCGTCATCGCGGCGGCGATGAACTTCATCCTCTACCTTGGGCCGGCGCTTGTCGCGCTCAGCCTGGCGGTGGCGGGGATCGTCGTCTACGACGGGGCGGCGGTCCTGCTGCCGCCGATCGTGTTCGTCGCGCTGAACGTGGCCGAGGGTCAGTTCATAACCCCGGCCCTTGTGGGGCGCCACATGTCCGTCAACCCGCTTCTGGTGTTCTTTTCGCTGGTGTTCTGGCTTTGGCTGTGGGGGCCGGTGGGCGGGTTCATCGCGATCCCGCTGTTGCTGATGGGGATCGGCCTGTGGGATCAGGCGCGCCCGTCAGCCGTGGTCGCGGGCCGCGTCCACGCTGCGAACGCCTCCGGCGGCTGAGATCGCTGAGCGTTGCCCGCCACGCGGGGCGAAGGCCGTCCATCCCATGTGCCAGCGCGTCGCCGTGGTGATCGCGCAGGCCACCGCGAAACCATAGGCCAGCAAGGCGAAACCTGCCGGCCAAAGGCACATCAGGGCGAAGATGACGATGGTCTCGAATCCTTCGGTCAGGCCGCCGAGGTAGTAGATGCCTTTGGTTGGATAGGCCTCGGCGGTTTCGCCCCGCTTGGTGGCGATGATCCCGAAAGCCAGAAAGGACGACCCCGTCCCGACGAAGGCCGCGACGAGGACGGCGGCAGGCAGCGCATTCGCGGGATCCGCCAGCGCAAAGCCCAATGGAAACACCGCGTAGAAGACGAAGTCGAGCGCGATGTCCAGGAAAGCGCCACGATCCGTCGGCCCGTTCAGTCGTGCGATCGCACCGTCCAGCCCGTCTGCCAGCCGGTTGAGCGCGAGAAACACGAAAGCCAGCCAGTATAGATGCGCCGCGGTCGCGGGAACGGCGGCCAACCCGGCGATGAACCCCAGCATCGTGACCGTGTCGGCACTGATGCCCGTACGCGCAAGATACCGGGCCGAAGGCGCAAGGATACGCGACTGCAATGGGATCAGGGCTGCATCGATCATACTGTCGTATTCCCGTCGATCAGGCCGGTCGGCATCCGCAGAGCCTTGGACTGCACACGGACAGGCACGGCCCGCTGCACCGGGTTGTCACTGCACATATCGTTCCTCCGACCGGCTGTCTGTACAAGCAGAAAGCGACCTAAGCGAAACCACGGGGATTGGCGAATAAATTCGCCTTCACCATCGCGAGAGCGGCTCGTGCACCGCGCAAGCAGTCAGGAGGTCCGGACGTTGCGGTGCAGGCGCGCCAGCGCCCGGTCAGTCCGACAGCCAGCGGTCTAGGTGCCGCGCGACAAAGTCGTCGTCGGTCAGTTCCGGGTGCTCCGCAAGCAGCCTGTCCAGCCGGGCAGCCTGCCCTGGTCCCATCCGTTCGTCCGGGTCCAGGCACCAGGTGCCCTGCAACAGTCCTTGGCGGCGCAACACCTCGTGCAGGGCAGCTATACACCCCGCAAAGTCATTGGCGACGTCGAACAGCACGCCGTTCGCCTCGGTGGTCAGGGCATCCAGCGCTAGCCAGCCGGTCGCATCCCGCGATCCGGGCGCGGTGTGGACCTGCTCGACCAGTTCGACCGCACGCCTGGTCCAGACGGACCAGTGCCCCAGCAGGCCACCGCGAATGCGAACCGGAACCGTCTCTCCGTCGCGGGGAATGCGGAATTCGGTCATCAGGTCCGCGACGATGTGATCGTCGTTTCCGGTATAAAGGGTGATCTGGTCCTCGGCCCGGGCTGCAACGACACCGCGCACGACGTCGATGGTGTGATAGCGATTGAAGGGCGCGATCTTGATCGCAACCACGTTCTCGATCGCCGCGAACCGGCGCCAGAAACTTTCCGGCAGGACCTGCCCGCCCACCGCCCGCTGCAGGTAGAATCCAATCACCGGCATCTCTTCGGCGACCGCAGCGCAATGGCGGATCAGCGCATCCTCGTCCAGGCCATCAAGTCCGGCCAGACACAGCAAAACTGCGTGATAGCCGTGGGCCCGGGCCAGGCACGCCTCAGTCACCGCTTGCTTGGTTGGACCCATCACCCCGGCAACCATGAACGGCTGCGAGGGGTGGCGCGCCGCCTCGTCAGCCGCAAGCTCCAGCACCGGCTGGTACAGGCCACGCTCGCGTATTCCGAACTGAGTGGTGTGCACGCCCACCGCCAACCCGATGGAGCCGGCATCAAGGTAATATCGCGACAGTGCACGCTGGTGACGCGCATCCAGTGACCTGGTTGCATCCAGCGCCAGCGGATGCGCTGGAATGACGCCGCCGCGACGCAGGCGTTCCAGCGGCTCGGCAGGAATGTCAGAGATCAGCACGGGGCGGTCCTTTCATCGGCGTCGGGATCGGGCCTGAGGTAGCCCAGAATGACTTCGATCACGTGCGTCCGGCGCTCGGCCAGTAGCGCATCACCTTCGGGCAGATCAAAGATCGCGCCCAGCGTGTGCCGGTTCGACACCGAGAAATAGCAGATCGAAGCGATGTCTATGTACAGGTGCTGCGCATCTACACCGGCACGGACAGTCCCCTCCCGCTCGCCGCGATCCAGGATCTGCCGCAACATCCCCACCAGCGGGCTGTTCAGCGACCGTGCCGTGGGCGAGCTGGCAAGGTGTACGCCGCCGTGCAGGTTTTCCTCGTTGATCAGCTTTATGAACTCGGGATTCTCGCGGACATAGTCGAACGAGAACGCGACCAGCTTGCGCACGGCCTCCAGCGGGGGAAGGTCGTCAAGGTCCAGCGCGCGTTCGGCCTCGCGGATCAGGGCATAATTGTGCTCGAGCACAGCCGAGAACAAAGCCGTTTTCGAGCCGAAGTAATGATAGATCATCGCCTTGTTGCAGCCCGCTCGCTCGGCGATGGCGTCGATCCTGCCGCCGCCAAGGCCGGCCTCGGCGAACT
>JBFHFG010000044.1:0-10991 GCA_041583815.1 Halovulum sp. | reverse complement strand
GGTTGACCCCTGCGGAGGGGGGCGCTTACCACCCCGGCACGCGGAAGTCGGCGGCTGGTTGCTGCAACTTGAGGCCGAAACCGCGCGCGTTGGCTTGGGTTTCAGGGCGGCGGCGCGGGTGCCTAATGCATTCAGATATTGCAAGATATGAGCCGTGCGGCCATTGCGTTCTGTCAACCCTGGGTGGAGTGCGATCGGCGGACATTTGGTCTGCGCGTCTTTGCGCTGGCCGAATCTTCAGGAATGTCCGGTCGCAGTTTCGCCACATTTCCCCGGCGGATACCTTTTGCTTGCGTCGAGAACCAGACGTGTTGTCACAAGGGCGGAAGACGCTGGCAGGTCTATTGCAAGGCAAATGCGCTACGTTTGATGGTGTCTGGGCGGCTGCGGCAGAAGAATTGGCGGTCCGTGCGGCTGAATGACTACGGCCTGAAACTCAAAACGGTTTGCGCCGCAATCTTGTCAACAGTCGCAGGCAAGCTTTATGGTGGATACATAGCGGTGGAAATCGCCAAAGGGTTGTGGAGTTGGCAGATCAGCCCGGAGATGAAATGTCAGATGTGACCATGATAGGGACCTCGCCTACCGGGCGGTCCGGCAACGTGCCTGCGGTGTCGTTCGGTATGCCGCTGGCGTTATCGGTCGTGGTCGCGTGGGTGGCTGCGATTGCCACCTGGTGGCTGGGCGCGGGTCTGCTGCTGGCCTTCCTGGCCTACATCGTCTCGGGGATCGTCGTCCTGGTGGGCGGCATGGCCCTGAAAATACGCGGCCGCCTGCGGGCCTGACGCAGCCCGCCACACGGATCCCGTCAACACCGATCCCGACGCAAAAAGACCCGGGCCGAAGCCCGGGCCAGTCCAACAGGGAGGTTCCGCGCCATGACCCCGACGCGGGAGGGATCGCTCAGCTGACCAGCCGATAGCCGCCGGATTCGGTAACCAGGATCCGCGCGTTCGACGGATCCGGCTCGATCTTCTGGCGCAGCCGGTAGATATGCGTTTCCAGCGTGTGGGTGGTTACACCCGCGTTGTAGCCCCAGACCTCGTGCAGAAGCGTGTCGCGCGCGACCACGCCCGATTCGGCGCGATAGAGGAACTTGAGTATGTTGGTTTCCTTCTCGGTCAGGCGGATCTTCTTTTCCGCCTCGTCGATCAGCATCTTCGCCGCCGGCTTGAACGTGTAGGGGCCGATGTTGAAGATCGCGTCCTCGGACTGCTCGTGCTGCCGCAACTGGGCGCGGATCCGGGCCAGCAGCACCGGGAACTTGAACGGCTTGGCGACATAGTCGTTCGCGCCCGCGTCCAGGCCGAGGATCGTGTCGGCGTCGGTATTGTGCCCGGTCAGCATCAGGATCGGGCATTTCATGCCCTGCTTGCGCATCAGCCGGCACAGTTCGCGGCCGTCCATATCGGGCAGGCCCACGTCCAGGATGACAAGGTCGTACAGGCCCTCTTTCGACTTCTCCAGTCCGCCGGCACCGTCTCCGGCCTCGAACACGTCGAAGTCTTCGGTCAGCACCAGCTGGTCGGCCAGCGCCTCGCGCAGGTCCTCGTCGTCGTCGACCAGCAGGATTCTTTTCACGTTCGGCATGATCGCAGTCCTCTTTTTCTTGTCCAAGAGGTGCGTGGAACGGCGCCCGGACACAAGCAGGTGAAGCGCTGACTCACGCGCAAGTGTCATTAAGGCGGGCTTTGTTTCATTTTCGCCGGACGCACGCTATATCGCCGGAACGAATTGAAAGATCGGCTCACGGGACGGCGAGCTTCCGCCCCGGCCCGTTCACGGAAAGGTCAGCCGCGTGTCGCAAATTCCGGCCCTGGTCCCCACGGTGACCGAGCGAGTCGCCCGTGCCCGCGCCGATCTGCGCATGGGCGCGGTCGTCGCGCTGGAGGGGCCGAACGGCGGCGCGCTGGTACAGGCGGCCGAGGGCGCCTCGCCCGAGCGGTTGGCCGGGCTGCGCGCCTTGGGGCGGCCGCAACTGGCGCTGACCCGCTGGCGCGCCGAGACGCTGAAGATCCGGGCCTACGACGACGACATCGCACGCGTCGACGTGCCGGGTGATGCCGATGCCGACTGGGTCCGGGCGATGGCCGATCCGTCCGAGGACCTTGCCCATCCCATGAAGGGACCGTTCCGCGAACTGCGCGGCGGCGATGCGGGCTGGCACCGTGCCGCCGTGCGGCTGGCCAAGCAGGCACACCTGCTTCCGGCGGCGCTGGTGCTGCCGGTGCCCGACGCCGCGGCGCTGGCGCAGGCGCACGGATTGACCTGCATCGGGCTGACCGACCTGGACCGGGCTGCGACCAACCTGCACGAGGTGTCGTCGGCGCCGGTCCCGCTGGCCTCGGCAGCGCATGCGCGGGTTCGCGTGTTCCGTCCCCTGGATGGCGGCGAGGAACATTACGCCGTCGTGGTGGGCCGTCCCGCCCATGATGCGCCGGTGCTGGCGCGCCTGCACTCGGCCTGTTTCACCGGCGACGTGATCGGCTCGCTGAAATGCGACTGTGGCCCGCAACTGAACGCCGCGTTGGCCCAGATCGGGCACGAGGGTGCGGGCATCCTGCTCTACCTCAACCAGGAGGGGCGGGGCATCGGCCTGGCCAACAAGATGCGCGCCTATGCCCTGCAGGACCAGGGCTATGACACGGTCGAGGCCAACCACCGACTGGGGTTCGAGGATGACGAGCGCGATTTCCGCATCGGGGCGCAGATGCTCAGGTCGATGGGCGTCACCTCGGTTCGGTTGATGACCAACAACCCCGCAAAGGTAGCGCGGATGTAGGCCAACGGCGTTGCGGTCGCCGAACGGGTGCCGCTGCGCGTGGGCCAGACGCCGCAGAACGCCCACTACCTGGCGACCAAGGCGCGCAAGTCGGGCCACCTGCTTTGAGTACGCTGCACGTGACCCGATGGGGCGCGCGGCTGGGCGGGCGCACCATGCCCTGCGCCATCGGCCGTGGCGGCATCACCCGCACCAAGCGCGAGGGCGACGGCGCCAGCCCGGCGGGCTGTCACCGGATCATCGGCTTGCTGTATCGCCCAGACCGGATGCCGCCGCCGGCACCTTGGGCCACGCCGATCGGCGCGTTCGACCGCTGGTCCGACGACCCCGCCGACCTAGACTACAACCACCATCTGCCTGGTGCGCTGTGGCATCCGTTCAGCTCGGAATCGCTGCGCCGCCCCGATCCGCTGTACGATCTGATCCTGCTGACCGACTGGAACTGGCCGGACGCCCGGCCCGGCCGCGGCTCCGCGATCTTCGTGCACCGCTGGCGCAAGCCGCGCCACCCGACCGAGGGCTGCGTGGCCTTCGCGCCCGACGATCTGCTCTGGCTCGCCCACCGGTTGGGGCCGGGGGATCGGCTCATGATCGCGGGTTGACCCGGGGTTAGCCGGGCACCCCTTGCCGATCCGGGGTGGTTGCGCCACTTTCACACCCATTGGAAAACACGAAAGGTCCGGTGTTCATGAAGGCTGCCCCCCATCCGCGCCAGAAGGAGCGGTTGCAGACATTGCATGCCTATGGCGTTCTGGACACCGAGCGCGAACAGGATTTCGACCAGATCGTCAATCTTGCGGCGCGGATCTGCGGCGCGCCGATCTCGGTGATCAACCTGATCGACGAGGCGCGGCAGTGGTTCAAGGCCGAGACCGGCCTGGGCGTGCGCGAGACCCCGCTGGAAACCTCGATCTGCGCGCATGTGATACTGGAGAACGACTTCGTCGAGATCGCCGACACCCGCACCGATCCGCGCATGTGCGACAACCCGCTGTGCACGGACGAGCCGGGTCTCAGGTTCTATGCCGGCGCGCTGCTGCGGGCCGACAACGGCATGCCGCTGGGCACGCTGTGCGTGCTCGACCACCAGCCGCGCGCGCTGGACGACCTGCAACGCGATACGCTGCGGGTGCTGGCGCGGCAGGTGATGAACCAGCTTGATCTGCGGCGCACGCTGCGCATGCAGACGATGCTGCGCAAAGAGGTCGACCACCGCGTCAAGAACTCGCTGATGACCGTGGCCGCGCTGACCCGGATGCAAGCGCGGGTGGCCAAGGATGATGCCACCAAGCAGGCGCTGGCCGCCGTTCACAGCCGGATCGAGACCGTCGCTGCCTTGCACCAGGAACTGTCCAAGTCGGAAACCGGCGACCGGATCAACCTTGGCCGCTACCTGCGAGGGGTCATCAACCTCATCGACGGGCACCGCCCGGCGCATGTGACGGTCGACGTGGATTGCGGCGACGGTGTCGAGGTGACCTCGGCCCGCGCCTCGAACATCGGTGCGATCGTCAATGAGTTTGTCACCAACTCGTTCAAGCACGGCTTCGGCGACGGCCGCAGGGGCAGCGTCAACGTCACCTGCCACGAGGATGACCAAGGCAACATGGTGCTGGTCTGCAAGGATGACGGTGCCGGGTTCGGTCCGGGTCCGGCGGACGACGGCGGCAGCACCAGCCTCGGGCTGAAGATCATCCAGGCCTCTGCTGCGTCGCTTGGCGGTGCGGTCGAGGTGATGACGCTGGACCGGGGCTACGGGATCCGCCTGCGCTTCCCGCTGGAAGAAACTGCCGTCGCGGCCTGATTGGCCCGCGCGCCTATTCCAGCCCTGGGCTGAACACCAGTCTGCCCGTGGGCCGGTCCGCGCCGAACGCGACCCACTGCACCAGCCTGTCGGGCAGGTCGCGATACTGTATCGCGCCGTCGCTGATGAACCCGAACCTGCAATAGTAGTCGGGGTTCCCGATCAAGGCACAGCCGCGCGCGCCACGTGCGCGAAGCCGTTCCAACCCCTCGGTGATCAACGCGCTGCCGATCCCCTGTTTCTGCAGGTCCGGGGAAACAGCAACGGGCCCCAGCCCGAACCAGCCGTCGGACCGCCCGTCGATGAAAACTGGCGAGAATGCCACGTGCCCGACCGCGCCTGCCGCCGTCTCGGCCACCAGTGACAGGGTCAGGTCGCCATCGGCGCGCAGCCGGTCGATGCAGTCCGCCTCTGTCCCGTCGCTGTAGGACATCGACGCGAACGCGGTCTGCGTCAGTGCATGGATCGCCGCGTGATCCGCGGGGGTTTCAGGCCGTATCTGCATATCGCCGATCCTTTGCTTCCACCGCGGTCCAGGACCCCGATCTGCCCGTTAATCCTTGATTCACACTATTTTCACGAGCAAAATCATAAGGTTAATTGGGTTTTCACTATGAAAATGCCTATGCTCACGCGTTTTCACGCCGGGACGGGACGTTCGCCGAAAATGGCCGACCCGACCCGCACATGGGTCGCACCCAGCGCGATCGCCGTCTCGAAATCCGCGCTCATCCCCATCGACAACCCGGCCAGCCCGTTGCGCTCGGCGAATTTTGCCAGCAACGCGAAATGCAGCGCCGGTTCCTCGTCGACCGGGGGGATGCACATCAGCCCCTTCACCGGCAGGTCCATGCCCCGGCAGGTCGCGACGAACCCGTCCACTTCGGCGGGCAGCACGCCGGCCTTCTGCTCTTCCTCGCCGGTGTTGACCTGGATGAACAGGTCCGGGCACGCGCCCCGCGCCTGGGCCTCGTCGGCGATCTTGCGGGCCAGTTTTTCGCGGTCCACGGAATGGAACGCCTCGAACAGCTCCATCGCCTGCTTGACCTTGTTGGTCTGAAGCGGACCGATCAGGTGCACCGCCAGTCCTTCGGTTTCATCGCGCAACGCGGGCCAGCGCCCCGCCGCCTCCTGCACGCGGTTCTCACCGAACAGGCGGTGGCCCTGGTCCAGCACCGCCTTGATGCGGTCCTCGGGCTGTTTCTTCGATACCGCGATCAGCTTGACCGAACCGGCCGCGCGGCCCGCCTCGGCCTCGGCCGTGCGGATGCGTTCGGTGATCTCCTGCAGGGACATGGGGCCTCCTCGACTTGCTCGGGCCAGACATAGCGCCGGGACACGGGGAAGGGAATGTTTGACACTTCCCGCGCGGGGTTTTCAGATGGGGGCGCCCGTTCCCCAAGATTGCATTTCCATGACCCTCACCCAGCGCCTGACCGACGAAATAGCCACCCGCACCGACGAGCTGACCGATCTGGCGCGTGACCTGATCCGCATCCCCACGCTGAACCCGCCGGGAGAGTATTACTGCGACATCTGCGACTACCTGTCCGACCGCTTGAAGCGTCGCGATTTCACTGTGCACATGCTGCGCGCGACCGGTGCCCCGGGCGACAGCGACCGCTATCCGCGCTGGAACCTGATCGCCCGGCGCGAGGGGACAAAGCCCGGCGAATGCGTCCATTTCAACAGCCACATCGACGTGGTCGAGGTTGGCCAGGGTTGGACCGTGGACCCGTTCGAGGGGCTGGTGCGCGACGGAAAGGTCTATGGCCGGGGGGCGTGCGACATGAAGGGTGGACTTGCCGCCTCGATCATCGCGGCCGAAGTATTCGTCGACCTGTGCCCCGGGTTCTCGGGGGCGGTGGAAATCAGCGCCACGGCAGACGAGGAAACCGGCGGCTATGGCGGCGTCGCCTGGCTGGCCGAACAGGGCTGGTTCGCGCCCACCCGCGTGCAGCACGTCATCATCCCCGAGCCGCTGAACAAGGACCGCATCTGCCTGGGCCACCGCGGCGTCTGGTGGGCCGAGATCGAAACCAAGGGCCGGATCGGGCACGGCTCGATGCCGTTCCTCGGCGATTGCGCGGTGCGCCACATGGGCGCAGTGATCGACGAGATGGAACAGACCCTGTTCCCGGCCCTGGGCGCACGCCGAACCGAAATGCCCGTCGTGCCGCCGCAGGCGCAGGCCTCGACGCTGAACATCAACTCGATCCACGGCGGGCAGGCGGAACTGCCCGACGATTTCACCGGCTTCCCGGCCCCGGTGGTCCCCGACAGTTGCCGCATGATCATCGACCGCCGCTTCCTGATCGAGGAAGACCTGGACGAGGTGAAGGCCGAGTTCGCCGAACTGATGGAGCGGGTGCGCGACCGGCGCGAGGACTTCCGTTTCGAGATCCGCGACCTGCACGAGGTCATCCCCACGATGACCGACCGCGATGCCCCGGTGGTCGGTGCGGTCGCGCGCGCCGTCAGCCGGGTGATGGGGCGAGAGCCGGAATACGTCGTCTCGCCCGGCACCTACGACCAGAAGCACATCGACCGGATCGGACGGGTGCATAACTGCATCGCCTACGGCCCCGGCATCCTCGACCTGGCGCACCAGCCCGACGAATGGGTCGGCATCGATGACATGGCCGATTCCGCCCGTGTCATGGTGCTGGCGCTGGAGGAGTTGCTGGCGGGCGGCGGAAACGCTTGATCCGCGACGGTTTTCGGCGGACCTTGCCGATAACCATAACCGGGGAGACGGGGATGAAATACCTGACCGCTGCCGCTTTCGCTTGCCTGGCCGGTGCCGCGAGCGCCCAACAGACCAGCATCACTATCGGCATGCAGCTGGAGCCGCCGCACCTTGATCCGACCTCGGCCGCCGCCGCCGCGATCGACGAGGTGGTCTATGCCAACGTCTACGAGGGGCTGACGCGGTTCGGGCCGGATGGCTCGGTCCTGCCGGGCTTGGCGGAAAGCTGGGAAGTCGCGGACGACGGGCTCAGCTATGATTTCCACCTGCGCGAGGGCGTCACCTTTCACGACGGCGCCGCGCTGACCGCCGAAGACGTGGTGTTCAGCATCGACCGCGCCCGGGCCGAGGATTCGACCAACGCGCAGAAGGCGCTGTTCGAGTCCATCGACGAGGTGACGGCGGTGGACGACCTGATGGTCGAGATCACGCTGAAGCAGCCTAACGGCGCGCTTCTGTTCAACCTGGCATGGGGCGATGCGGTCATCGTCGACGAAAGCGACGTGGACACGCTGACCACCAACCCCGTCGGCACCGGCCCGTTCATGTTCAAGGACTGGGTCGAGGGCGACCGGGTCGAACTGGTCCGCAACCCAGATTACTGGGGAGAGCCGGTGGCGCTGGAAAGCGCGACGTTCAAGTTCATCTCGGACCCGACGGCGGCGTTTGCCGCGATGATGGCAGGCGATATCGACGCCTTCCCGGTCTTTCCGGCGCCCGAGAACCTGGCCCAGTTCGAGGCTGACCCACGGTTTACCGTTCTAGTCGGCTCGACCGAGGGCGAAACGATTCTGGCGATGAACAACGGCGTCGAGCCCTTCGACAACGTCAAGGTGCGTGAAGCCGTTGCCCACGCCATCGACCGGCAGGCGATCATCGACGGCGCGATGTTCGGCTATGGCACGCCCATCGGCACGCATTTTGCGCCGCACCACCCGGCCTATGTCGACCTGACCGGAAAGTCCGCCTTCGACCCCGAGAAAGCCAAGACCCTGCTGGCCGAGGCCGGTTATCCCGACGGGTTCACCACCACGCTGAAACTGCCCCCGCCCAGCTATGCCCGCCGCGGTGGCGAGATCATCGCCAGCCAGCTGCGCGCCGTCGGCATCCAGACCCAGATCACCAACCTGGAATGGGCCCAGTGGCTTGAGGAAGTGTTTCGCGGCAAGGACTTCGGCATGACGATCGTCAGCCACACGGAGCCGATGGATATCGGCATCTACGCCCGCCCCGACTATTACTTCCAGTACGACGACCCGGCTTTCCGCGCGATGAACACGCAACTGGCCGAGATCGCCGACCCGCTGGAGCGGAACGAGGTCCTCAAGGCCATGCAGGAAAGGATCGCCGATCATTTCGTCAACGGCTACCTGTTCCAGCTTGCCAAAACCGGCGTCGCCGACGCCCGGATCGAGGGGCTGTGGCAAAACTCGCCCACGCAGGCAAACGACCTGACGGGGGTACGGTGGACCGAGTGAAACGCGCAGCCGGCGCAGCAATGCGCCGGTAACGCTCAGCACGATCCAGGACGCGCCACACTCTACTTTGCCGCGTCTACGCCGCTGGTCATCCCGCGCCGCTTCCCCTAGGGTCGGGGACAGGAACGCCGGCACCGGATATTCATGCTCCGTTACGCCTTCAGACGACTGATCTCCTTCGCGCTGGCGCTGGTGGTGGCCAGTTTCGTCGTGTTCTTCAGCCTCGAAATCGTTCCGGGCGATCCTGCCGCCTATATGCTTGGCATCAACGCCCAGCCCGAGGCGGTCGAAGCGTTACGGGTCGAGCTTGGGCTGGATCGGGGGCCGGTGCAGCGGTACGTTGAATGGGCAGGCGGTATGCTGAGCGGGGATTTCGGGACCTCGTACACCTATCGCGCGCCGGTGGCGGGGATGGTCGCGGACCGGCTTTGGATCTCGCTGCCGCTGGCGCTTTATGCGCTGGCGCTGTCGACGCTGATCGCCTTTCCGGTGGGTATCCTTGCCGCCGCGCGTAGGGGCAGTGCCGCCGACATGGCGATCATCGGTACGACGCAACTGGGCATCGCGGTGCCGAATTTCTGGTTCGCGATGATCCTGGTGGCGGTGTTCGCGATCAACCTGGGTTGGTTCTCGGCCGGGGGCTTTCCGGGGTGGGAAGCCGGTTTCTGGGCGGGCTTCAAGGCGTTGACCCTGCCCGCCATCGCGCTGGCTTTGCCGCAGGCGAGCATCCTTGCGCGAGTCATGCGCTCGGCCCTGATCGACACGCTGGGCGAGGATTTCGTGCGGACGGCACGGGCCAAGGGGCTCAGCCCCGGGCAGGCGCTGCGGCGTCATGCGCTGCGCAATGCGCTGATCCCGGTGCTGACCATTATCGGCCTGCAGTTCAGTTTCCTGCTCGCAGGCGCGATCATCATCGAGAACGTGTTCTTCCTGCCGGGCCTTGGACGGCTGGTATTCCAGGCGATCCAGCAGCGTGACTTGATCGTTGTCGAAAGCGTCGTGATGCTGCTGGTCTTCGCGGTGATCTCGGTCACGTTCCTTGTCGACCTGGCCTACGCCGCCGTCGACCCACGGCTGAGGCGCGGCTGATGCGGGCGCTGGTCACAGGCAGCATCCTGGCCGGAGTTTTCGTGCTAGCCGCGCTGATCTCGTTCGTCTGGGTGCCGTATGACGTGACGGTGCTGGACATCGCCAGCAAGCTGAGGGCGCCGGGCGATGGGTACGTTCTGGGCACGGACCATTTCGGGCGCGACCTGCTGTCGATGGTGATGGTCGGGGCGCGGGTCTCGATCGCCGTGGCGTTGGTTGCGGTCGGCATCGGCATGGGGCTGGGCGTGCCCTTGGGCTTGGCGGCGGCGGCGACGCGCGGCAGCCTGCTGGACGAGGCGATCATGCGTGGCAACGACCTGGTCTTCGCCTTCCCCTCGCTGCTGATCGCAATCCTGATCACGGCAGTCTTCGGCCCCTCGGCGCTGAATGCGATCATCGCCATCGGCATCTTCAACGTGCCCGTCTTTGCCCGCGTGACGCGCGGCGCGGCGCTGAGCCTGTGGACCCGCGATTTCATCCTGGCCGCCCGCACTGCCGGCAAGGGCCGCGCCCGGATCAGCGTCGAGCATATCCTGCCCAATATCGCCAACCTGCTGATCGTGCAGGGCACCATCCAGTTCTCGCTGGGCATCCTCGCCGAGGCGGGGCTGAGTTATGTCGGCCTCGGTGCGCAGCCGCCCACGCCAAGCTGGGGCCGGATGCTGGCCGAGGCGCAGACGATGATCAGTTTCGCGCCGCACCTGGCGCTGGTGCCCGGCCTGTCCATCGTGCTGACAGTGCTGGGGCTGAACCTGATGGGCGACGGGCTGCGGGATATCCTTGATCCGCGCCTGCGGCGGGTGCGCGCATGAGCCTGTTGTTCGTTGATGGGTTGGACCTGAGCATCCACGGCACGCCGATCTTGAAAGGCGTGTCTCTGGAGGTGGAGCCGGGGCGGATCCTGGGTGTGATCGGGGAAAGCGGCTCGGGCAAGTCGATGACGGCGGTCTCGGTGATGCGGCTGCTGCCGCGCGGGGCGGACCTGTCAGGGCGGATCCTGTTCGACGGTCAGGACCTTGCGCAGGCGTCAGAGGCGCAGATGGGCCGGGTGCGTGGTGCCGAGATCGGCATGGTCTTCCAGGAACCGAT